>PEYL01000019.1 GCA_002774415.1 Candidatus Portnoybacteria bacterium CG08_land_8_20_14_0_20_40_83
ATTTTTTTTATTCCAAAAATTTCATCTGCGCAAGCCGTGATTAATGAAATTTTTTCAGACCCGGCCGGCAATGATACCGGCAAAGAATGGATAGAACTTTATAATTCAGGCAGTCAGGCGATTGATCTTTCAGGCTGGGAGATCAACGGCTCAAGAAAATATTTCACAATTCCTTCTTTTTCGCTGGAACCCAACTCTTTTTTGCTAATTCGCTGGCGGGCTGACGGTCAAAACACAGCCGATGAAATTTTCACCGGCATCGAAACAATCAACACGAACCTCGGAAATACTTCCGGATTCATTGCGCTTTTTAAATCCGCCGAGCATAACAAAGACACGATCATTGACTATTTTGAATACGGCAAAGCCAGCCAAACTCTGGAAGCAACTGCTTCTTCTGCCGGAATTTGGCAAAGAGAACAATTTGTGACTGCTGCGACCGAAGGACAATCGCTTGGTTTAAAACAAGATGGAAAGGACCAGAATCTGGCCGGCGACTGGCAGATATTTTCTGCACCCACGCCGGGTCAGTCAAACACAACAATTATTAATACGACCGAACAAGAAACTTCGCAACAACAAAAAGATACTACCACTCAGTCTCCGCCAAGCGATACTGCTTCTTCAACACTGTCCGCTTTCAGCAATTATTCCGACGAAGTTTTAATAAACGAATTTATGCCCTGGCCCTCATCTGGAAACGAATGGGTTGAGCTGCTCAACTCCGGCGACCAAACTATTGACCTTTCCGACTGGCAAATTGACGACATCGAAGGAGCAAGCTCGCCGCAAAAAATTTCTGCCGGAACATTGATCGAGCCGAATGCGTTTCTCGTCATTGAACTGGAAAAAAATATTTTAAACAACGAAGGCGATGAAATCAGATTAATTTGGCCGGACGGACAACTTGTCCATTCTGTTTCTTATAAAAGCTCCAAACAAAATTTTTCATCCAGCCGCTTTGAAGACGGTTTATGGCTTTGGACAGAAAACCCGACACCCGGTCAAGAAAACAAAAAACCGGCTCAAAAATTATCTTCTCCGCCAAAAACAGAAAGTATAAGTCTACAATATACGCCACCCCTGGTTGCGACGGTCTCAGAATCCCTTAGCGCGCCAAAAAATGAAAACAGTACCAATAACAAATCTGCCGCTGTGACGGAAACAGATTTTACAACCCAGCAAAATTCTACTCAAAATACAGATATTTCCGAATCCTTACCAATGGAAGCTGTCACAACAAAAAAACAAACCCTCAATCCATTTTTCGCTTTAGCCGCAATTGCCATTTTATCCCTTTTTTCTGGTATTGGTATAGTTTACTTTAAAAATAAAAAGGCAATTGACAACGGCCAAAAGCCAAGTTAACATTTAAGCGTTCTATCTCTTTTTTTGAAAAGATATGTCCGGCCATTCAAAATGGAGCCAAATAAAACATAAAAAGGCGCTGACTGACGCCAAAAAAGGCAAACTTTTCAGCAAATTGTCTAACTTAATTTCCGTTGTCGCGCGCCAAAAAGGAGGCGACCCGGACACAAATCCGCAGCTGCGCCTAACAATAGAAAAAGCTCGTTCTTTCAATATGCCTAACGAAAATATCGAACGGGCGATCAAAAAAGGTTTGGGGGAGCTCGAAGGCGTCAAAATGGAAGAACTGACAATTGAGGCTTATGGTCCGGGTGGCACTGCTTTAATAATTGAAGCACTGACCGATAACAAGAATCGGACCGTTTCCGAAATAAAATATTCGCTTGGGCAGCACGGAGGGAAAATGGCGGAAGCGGGCAGCGTCAGTTGGCTCTTTGAGCACAAAGGCGCTATCGTTATAAATTCAAACTCAACGGACCTTGACAGAGAAAACCTGGAACTCTTGGCAATTGACTGCGGAGCGCAGGATTTAAAATGGCAGACGCAAGAATTACTTGAAATTTACACAAAAATCGAAGATTTAGAAAAAGTTAAAAGAGGGCTGGAAGCAAAAAATATTATCCCTGAATCAGCTTCTCTGGACTGGATCCCTAAAAATGAAATTAAGATTGAAGATTCAAAAACGAAAGAATCTCTAGAAAAACTTCTTGAGGCGCTGGACGAATATCAGGACGTCCAAGAAATCTACTCTAATTCAAAAATGTCTAATTGACTTAATTATTCTAATTAGCCTAAACAATAACCAATTTCCAATACCCAATTTCCAAAAAAGTCCGCCTCTGGCGGACTGGATTAGAAATTAGAAATTAGAAATTAGAAATTTTGATTATATTAGGCATTGATCCGGGCACCGCAATTCTGGGATACGGCTGCATCGAAGCAGCAAAAAACAAAAACAGGTTGATCGGTTATGGCTGTTTAAAAACACCAAAAAATCTTAACGATGCGGCTCGCCTCAAAATTCTTTATCAGGGAATAACAAAATTGATCAAAAAATTCAAGCCCGATTACTTAGCGCTGGAAGAAATATTCTTTTTTAAAAATTCAAAAACAGTTATCGGCGTCAGCCAAGCCAGAGGGATTACGATTTTGGCGGCCGCCAACCTTGACATTCCCGTTATTGAATTCACGCCGCTCCAAGTCAAACAGGCGGTTACCGGCTATGGCCGAGCCGAGAAGCAACAGGTTCAAAAAATGATTAAAGTATTGCTATGCTTAAAAGAAATTCCCAAGCCAGATGATGCCGCAGACGCTCTGGCAACAGCAATATGCGCAGCGCATTGTCAAAAATTGTACGAGGACTTGACCCCGTTAGAAATTCAACCGACCTTAAGATCTAAAAAATAGTTTTTTAGCGAATCGCCTGCGGCTTATTTTTGTAAAAATAGACAGTCTAGGGGAAAACTTCTAACGGGGCTTGACAGGCAAAAAATAATCTAATAAAATGACTTCACAAATTAAAAATAGTCGTTAAAGGTCGACAGAAAATTAATAAGAACTCCAATAAATTTTTAATATGAATGAGGATTTAATTTTAAATCTCGAAGACGAAGAAGAAGAGGAAGAGGAAGAGGTGAAAGAGGAAAAGGAAGACGAACTTGAAGAACCTGATGAGGAAGAAGAATAATCTAAAATTTTAATGTCAAACAAAAAACGGCTTTCTTTTGGAAGGCCGTTTTCCCTTTATAATCTTTCTAAATAAATCTAGCGAATTTTCTTTTGCCAACTTTTATAATAGAGCCTTTTTTTATTTTTAGCTTGGCTCTCCAATCTTTGATCACAATACCGTCAATTTCAACTGCTCCTTGCTCAATCAATCTCTTTGCTTCGGATTTTGACTCAACCAGACCGGCAACAATCGTAACGGTATCTAAAATGCTGATTTCTTCCTCCATGCCAGGTATTTTTATGACAGGGATATCGCTTGGTTTTTCTTTTTCCTTAAAAACTCTATTAAACTCTTTTTCTACGGCCTCTGCTGCTTCAGCGCTATGAAAAACTGTGACAATCTCTCTGGCCAGGCGCGCTTTTATGTCGCGGGGATTTACTTGGCTCTCTTTAAGCTGGCACGATATTTTTTGGATTTCTGCCATTGAGACATCGGTCAAGAGCTCAAAGGCTGATTCCATCTTTTCGTCAGGCCAGCTCATCACTTTGCCATAAATTTCGCCTGGGCTTTCCTCCATTGTTATCATGTTCCCTTCGGTTTTGCCCATTTTTTTGCCGCTTGGATCTGCTAAAAGCTTGTTTGCTAAAACAAATTTTTCTTTATTTTTAATTATTCGCATCAAATCCCTGCCAACTAGCATATTAAAAGTCTGATCAGCGCCGCCTATTTCCAAATCAACATCCATAGCCACCGAATCGTAGCCCTGGGCGATTGGGTATAAAAATTCATGTAAATGAATCGGTTTATTTTTTTTCAGCCTTTCCTGAAACATATCCCGGACGATCATTTGCTGAACGGTAAAATTTGAAGTTATTTCGATTAAATCGAGAAATGTTATTTTGTCGCTCCATTCAGAATTATACAAAATTCTGGCCGGATTACTGCCGGAAAAATCGAGAAATTTGCTGGCCTGCTCTTGATATTTTTTTGAATTTTTCAAAACTTCTTCGCGCTTCATTTTTTTTCGGGTCGCAGATTTGTCAGACGGATCACCAATCATTCCCGTAAAATCACCGATCAAAAAAAATACCTCGTGCCCCAGTTTTTGGAATTGGGCCAGCTTTCTTATTTGAATTGCATTCCCGAAATGCAAAGTCGGCGCCGACGGATCAAAACCACAATAAAGACGGATTTTTTTGCCGGAACGCAAAACTTTTTCAAAAGCCTCTTCTGATGGATAAATTTTTTCCACTCCTCTGGTTAAAACTTCTTTAATTTTTTCTGGATCTGTTATGGTCTCTACCATAATTGTAGCCCTAATTTTTTATCTCGCTCTGCAACAAAGCCATCTGCTTAATTGTAGATAAAATCGGGCATAAAAAATTTTTGCGTATTTTGCTGTTGCTTTTATCCTATCCAACAATCGCTTGAAAGTCAATCTTGGGTTTTGGGTTGAAAAAAATTAAAATTTTTGCCATAATTAGTAGCAATGAGATATTACCGCCCTTATTTTAATTCCGTCAAAAAGAGGCGGAAATGGTTAAAAAAAGTTCTGACGCTTGCAGGCTATTTTGTTTTGGCGGCCATTATACTGGTTGCTGGAATTTTTATTTATTTTGCAAAAGACCTGCCCAATCCAAGCAAAATTTCGGAACGCCAAATCACTCAGTCCACAAAAATCTATGACCGAACCGGCACGGTTTTGCTTTACGACGTCCATGGAGAAGAAAAAAGAACGGTTGTGCCATTTGATCAAATTTCAAAATACTTAAAAGATGCCACTGTCGCCACAGAAGATGCCAGCTTTTACAGCAATTTCGGAGTAGACATAAGAGGTATTCTGCGAGCCGCCTGGCGCACCTTAACTCATCAACCCAATGCTGGCGGCGGCTCAACTATTACCCAACAATTTATTAAAAATACTATGCTCACCTCAGAAAAAAGCTTGACCCGCAAAATCAAAGAAGCAATTCTGGCGATAGAGCTTGACAGTAAGTATTCCAAAGATGAAATTCTCGGTTTTTATTTAAACCAGATTCCTTATGGCTCCAATGCTTACGGCGCCGAGGCAGCGGCCCAAACATTTTTTAATAAATCGGCTAAGAATCTGGATCTGGCCGAAAGTGCAATCCTGACTGCCCTGCCCCAGGCGCCAACCTATTACTCCCCTTTTGGTTCGCATCCGGAGGCGCTGAAAGCGCGGCAGGAATATGTTTTGGACCGGATGGAAAAACTTGGCTATGCCTCAAAAGACGATGTCCAAGCAGCCAAAAATGAAAAATTAAATTTTGCAAAAAATACCCAGCCGATCAAAGCACCTCATTTTGTCATGTACATCAAAGAATATCTTGAAGGAAAATACGGCCAAAACACGGTGGAAAACGGCGGGCTCAAAGTTTACACGACCCTTGATTGGGATATGCAACAAGTTGCCCAGCAAATAATTGAGGACGGCGCAAATAACAATCAAAAAAAATACGGCGCCTACAATGCCGCCTTGACTGCCATTGACCCAAAGACAGGTCAAATTTTGGTGATGGTCGGCTCAAAAGATTACTTTGGCACTTCTTTGCCTGAAAATTGCGACCCGGGCAAGAATTGCCGTTTTGAGCCCAACGTCAATGTCACTATTCGTGACCGCCAGCCAGGCTCGTCTTTTAAACCTTTCGCTTATGCCAGAGCCTTTGAAAAAGGCTTTACGCCCGAAACTATTTTGTTTGACTTAAAAACCGAGTTTAATTCCAACTGTCCTCCCGATGCGAATCAAGACGAATTTAACGGCAACAAATGCTACAATCCCCAAGATTATGACGGCAATTTCAGAGGGCCGGTCACCATGCGCCAAGCCCTAGCTCGGTCTTTAAATGTTCCCTCTGTTAAAACGCTTTATCTGGCCGGCATTCCTCAAACTATTCAGACCGCTCAGGCAATGGGCATCACTACATTAACTGATCCCAGCCGTTATGGCCTGGCTCTTGTTCTAGGCGGCGGTGAAGTAAAATTAGTCGACGAGGTTGCGGCTTACGGCGTGTTTGCCGCTGATGGCGTAAAAAACGAAAAAACGGCAATTTTAAAAATTGAGGATTCAAAAGGCAATACTTTGGAACAATATACCTCAAATCCCGCAAACATAATCGATCCGCAAATTGCCAGAACAATTTCCAATATCTTATCCGACAACGAAGCCCGCGCACCGATTTTTGGCGCGGCTTCCCCTCTCTTTATCAGTGAGCGGCCGACCGCCGTTAAAACCGGCACTACCCAGGAATACCGCGACGCCTGGACAGTGGGATATACGCCGTCGCTAGTTGCCGGCGTTTGGGCCGGCAACAACGATAATTCTCCGATGGCAAAAGCCGGCGCGGGCATGTATGCCGCTGCTCCGATTTGGAACGCTTTTATGAAAAAGGCTTATGAATTAAAGATGAATAACACAGTACAAGTAGCCAATAGCTTTGCTCTACAAAAAGATCCCGAACAATTCGTCAGTCCCGAGCCGCTGGCTACTTCAACCAAAGCTGTTTTAAATGGCCAAATGTTTTCTGATAAAAAAATAAAGATAGATAAGATTTCGGGCAAACTAGCTACTGATTTAACGCCGCCAGATTTAGTTCAAGAAGTACCCTTCCAGGAAATTCATACCGTTTTATATTATGTTGATAAAGATAATCCCCTGGGCGACCCACCCCAAGATCCCGCTGCCGATCCACAATTTTTAAATTGGGACGCGCCAATTCAAATCTGGGCAGCAAATTCTGGCTGGGTGCCGCAACAGCCACCTACTCAATATGACAACGTTCATGTTCCGGAAAATCAGCCAATTTTGACAATTATTTCGCCATCCGACGGCCAAACACTTAACCAAAGAAGTGTCACTGTCTCTGTGTCGGCTTATGCAAAATTAGGTATTAAACAGATTGATTTTTTCTTTGACGATGATCTTGTCGGGGTAGTCACCAAAGAGCCCTATCAATTTACTTTTAAAATACCAGCTAGATTAATCGGCAATGACCACTTAATTAAAGTCCGAGCCTATGACCAGGTTTTTAACAGGCAAGAAGCGCAATCACAGGTTTATGTTTTGGCGCCAGATGTTGTAATTGATCCGCCGCCCCAGACGCAACAAAGCCCATCTCCTTCTGAATTTTAATTTTTTAGAACAATTTTTATTAAAATAAAAAACCTGCCAGCTGGCAGGTTTTTTTAAAGCTTATTAATTAATAAATTTAATTTTTTCAATCAACTCTTTCTTAAAAATATTATTTATATAATTAATAATTTTTATTTGCTTTAATTGGAATTCAGAAGCCCAGGTCGAATTTAAACAATCTACAATTAAAATCTTGTTTTTTAAAGAAATCGGCTTGGCTCTGTTTTTAAAATTTTCCCCAAAAAGGCCCTGGACCATTTCTTCCCATCCTAAACAAATTTCATTTAACTCCAAAACTTGATTTAAGCCGAGTTTTTTAACGCTAAAAGGCAGTAATTTTTTTATGGTTGTCCACATTGGCTAAGTTTTAATAGGCATTACCACATAAAGATAGCCCTCTTCCCCTACCGGCTTAACAATCGCCGGATTTGATTTTGGGCTTGTTCCCTGCTCGTCAGAATTTAGCCCCAAAAAAACTTGTTTGGTTCCAATATTGGCTAATCCTTCCATTAAATAACGGAAGTTAAAAATAATCTCCATGGATTTGCCCTGAACCCGCGCCGCCATTTGTGATTTATTTTCTCCTAAATCCGGATCTTGAGATAATATTTCGATCTTTTCCGGCCGGACAACCAGTTTTACATCGTTTATTTTACTGCTAAAAATACTGGCAATTCTGATATTGTTAATAAATTCATCTTTTGACAGAGTAACTTTAGTCTCAAAATTTTTGGGGATAATTTGTTGATAATCAGGGTACTGTCCGTCAATCAGCCGAGAAATTAATTGGACTTCGTCAAGTTCAAACAAAATTTGATTGTCTCCCAAAATAAACTTTATTTCCTGGCTTGGTTTCTCACCTAAAATCCTTATTAACTCTTGAATGGTTCTTTGAGGAATAATTAAAGAATTTAGTTGGCCGCCGGAATTAGCCCGAATAATTGTTTTCTCTGCTAACCTAAAACTGTCTGTTGCGACAAATTTAATTGATTCTTTGGCTATTTTAAATAAAATCCCTGAAAATTCTGGTCTGGACTCAGAAAGAGCGGCCGAGCCAACAATTTTATTTAAATCATTTTTTAAAACTTCGCTTTTTTTAAAAACAAATATTGGTTTTTCTTTTATCTTTGGAATTAAAGGAAAATCATCAGCACTTAACCCCTTAATTGCGGCTTTATAATTATCGCATTTAATAAATAATGTGTTATCTTTTGTTTCTAATTCAATTTTTTTATTTGGAAGATTATTTACGAAACTGCTTAATATTTTAGCCGGACATGTGATTGAACCGGTTTTTTCTATTTTTCCAGAGGTCCAAGTATTAATCCCAATTTCTAAATTAGTTGAAGAAATTTTAAGACGCCCACTATCAATTTCAAGTAATAAATTATTTAAAATCGGCAGTGTTAAATTTTTCCCAACTATATTTTGGGCAATATTTAAGTTAGTTTTTAAATTTTCCTGAAGGCAAGTAATTTTCATTTAATTATTTATTTATTTAAAAAATATAATTATTATTAAAACACTCTTATATTGTGGAAAAATAAAATTTTTTATTCTGGGATTAGATATTTTTACTTAGTATTATGTTAATAAGTTATTAAGAATTTATTTAAAAATAAATTTTTATTTTTAAATTTTAAAATAAGAACATATATTAAACTGTTTATCCACTAAATGTTAAGTGTTGTAAAAATGCTCTTTAATTAAATTAATTTCTTGTTGGAGGGATTCGTTGTTTTCTAATTCTTTTGTTATTTTTTCGCAAGCATACATAACGGTCGTATGGTCGCGGCCGCCAAGCTTTTCTCCAATAAAAGGATAGGAGCTTTTTAATTCCTCTCTTATTAAAAACATCGCGACTTGTCGCGGATAAACAAGTTCTTTTTTCCGGCAGCGATTAATTAAATGATTAGTACTTATATCATAAAAATCAGCCACTGCTTGAATAATTATTTTATAACTAATTTTTTTAGACAGAGGAGAGGTAATATTGCTTAATATTTTTGAGATCTCAGGAAGGGAAGGTATGGAGTTGTGAATTTTGGCAGAAATAATGATTCTATTTAAAGCACCTTCCAGTTCCCTGATATTTTTTTGAATATAATTGGCAATATGGTTTAAAATTTCATCATTTATTTCAAAGTTTTTTTCGTGAGCTTTTTCTTTTAAAATGGCAATCCGTGATTCAAGGTCAGGAAGAGAAATGTCTGCAATCATGCCGCCCGAAAAACGCGATTTTAAACGTTCCTCAAGCGTTGAGATGGCTTGGGGCGGCCGGTCTGAGCTTAAAATAATCTGTTTATTATTTTGATAAAGGGCATTAAAAGTATGGAAAAATTCTTCCTGAGTCTTTTCTTTGCCGGCTAAAAACTGGATATCATCGATAATTAAAACATCGATTTGCCGATAAGTATTTTTAAATTCTTCAACTTGACCGTTATAAAGGGCGTCAACAAGTTCGCTGGTAAATTTTTCGGAACTGATATAGCAGACCTTTTTCTCATTGTTGTAATTTTTAACTATTTCGTTGCCGACTGCCTGAATAAGGTGGGTTTTGCCAAGCCCTACGCCGCCATAAATAAAAAGCGGATTATAAAGCTTGCCCAAATTTTTGGTTATTGCCCGAGCCGCCGCCTGTGCTAACTCATTAAAAGAACCGACAATAAAATTATCAAAAGTGTATTTAGGATTTAGATGGGTCTCTTTATTAATTTCAAATTCTTGAAACGGTTGCCCGATTTCTTCTGTACCCTTTCTTTTTGTTGATTTGGCAGACGCCCCAATTAGCGCAGGGATCAGTTCGGAAGACGGCAAGGTGCTAATCACAAAATCAACATCCTTTGCTTCGGGAGAGACGTTTCTTAATGCCCTTAAAATTAATTTGTTATATTTGTTCTCGAGCCATTCTTTGGAAAAAGCATTCGGGACGGCGATTGTTACCGAATTATCTTTCGCCTTAATAATATCGGTATTGCGGAACCAGGTAATAAAATTGGTCTTGGAAATATTAAGCTCAATTTCGCCTAAGGCAGCTTGCCATAGTTCATGGTTTGTCATACCAGGTAGTAGAAATTTGACTAATAAAGTTAATCAAAACTTCTATATTTTAGAAATACATTTTTTGCCAGGCATCAAAAGTGAAAATTGATATTTTGTAAGGTGACTGTCAAATTTTCCAGGTAGTAGAAATTCGACTCGTTTTGTTTTTTGTTGCCTTCGGCAACCAGTCGAATTTTCACTACCTGGCTTTCACTACCTGGCATACATTTCGGAAAAACTAATATTATTAAAAATTATAAATTTTTTGAAGAGGCCGCCTGATAAAAATTTAATTTTATTTGTTGCTCATTGCCAATTATACCCTTGCGGGATAATTGGTTCGCTCGGGCAGAAAATGAAAATTCGTTTTCAATTTCTTCCCTCGCTGCCAATTATAACACAATGGGAGTTTATAAAAAAACCACGTAAATATTGAAAAAAAATCAATTTTGTTTATAAGGTGTGTATTATCTGTGGACAACAGTATTTTTTAATTGACTTTTTAGTTGTTTAATACTATACTAAACTTAATTTAATGTCAAAAATTAAAAGTTTTTATTAATTTTATGCCAGGTAGTGAAAATTCGACAGGCTCGTCCCGCCAGGGCGGGACGAGCCAAAAAGAATTCACAATTTGGCAATTTGCATAAATGAAGACTTTAAATTTAAATTAGACGACTTAAATTTAAAGTCGAATTTCTACTACCTGGTATGAGCACAACATATCAGCCCAAAAAAAGAAAGCGTAAAAAAAGCCATGGATTTTTAAAAAGATCCAGAACGTTTGGGGGCCGTCGAGTGTTGAGGAAAAGACGGAACAAAAAGCGCTATCGGTTAAGCGTTTAACAGATGTTTGCTAAAAGAAACAGACTAAAAAAAACAGCTGACTTTAAGAAGGTTTTTAAGGATGGAAAGCGCGCAGCCGGAGATTTGACAGAGATGATATTTTTGCAAAACAATTTGGATGTTTGCCGTTTTGGATTTATAGTCAGTCTTAAAGTTTCAAAAAAAGCCACGGTCCGAAATAAAATTCGGCGAAGATTGACGGAGGCAGTTAAATTATTTACTTCCTCGATTAAAAAAGGATACGATATTATATTTATTGTTAAGCCAAAAATAGTCGGTAAAACACAGCCGGATTTAATAAAAAATGTTGAACAAATATTTAGGAAAACTAAGATATGTCCCTAAGGGAATAATTTTGGCGATGATTAAAGGTTATCAGATTTTTCTTTCACCGGATCAAGGGGTTTTTGTACCAAGATCTGTCACTTGCCGTTTTTATCCGAGTTGCTCTCATTATAGCTTGCAGGCGATAAAAAGGTTTGGTATCTTAAAAGGCGGGCTTTTGGGCATAAAAAGGATTCTTAAATGCCATCCATTCAATTCAGGCGGCTGGGATCCTGTGCCGGACAAATTTAAAATTTGAAATCCAGACCTTAAAAAAGTTTTGGATTTCAGATTTTAAGTTAGATTGATATTAGATGAATATTTTAAGTTTATTATTTAATGAAGTAATATATAGGCCGCTTTTTAACGGTTTAATTTTTTTATATAATGTCCTGCCGGGTCATGATTTTGGGATTGCGATTATTGTTTTGACAGTGATAATCAGGATAATCCTTTATCCTTTAAATCAAAAAGCGATAAAATCCCAGAAAGAAATGCAACTGATTCAGCCCAAAGTAAAAGAAGTTCAGCAAAAATACAAAAACAACAAAGAAGAACAAGGCAAGGCTTTGATGGATCTATATAAAGAACATAAAATCAATCCGGCTTCTGGCTGTCTGCCAATTTTAGTCCAGTTGCCCATTCTTTGGGGTCTTTTTAGTGTTTTAAGGGCGGGTCTGAATCCAGAGAAATTAACCCAGCTTTACAGTTTTGTTGCGCGTCCGGAAATAATTAATAACACATTTTTGGGAATACTTGATTTATCCCAAAAAAGCATAATCTTGGCAATTTTGGCCGGTATTGCCCAATTCATCCAATCAAAGATGTTAATGCCAAAAACCAGCGCTTCGCAGAGCTCCGATTTTTCAAGCGTGATGAATAAACAGATGGTTTATTTTTTCCCCGTGTTTACTGTTTTTATTGCCGCTTCCCTGCCGGCGGGCCTGGGCCTTTACTGGGTTGCCACGACTGTTTTTGGAATCGTGCAGCAGTACTTTGTTTTAAAGAAAAAAAATGGACAATAATAATCTCGCAGATAATTTAAAAAAGTCAGTCCAGGAGGTGCTTTCAAAAATGGATTTTGAGGCGCAAATTGAAATTGACGCAAGCCAGCCGGATTTTTTGATTGCCAATATCCAAAGCGATGAGGCGGGGCTTTTAATCGGCCAGGGCGGAGAAAATTTGTCGGCGTTGCAGCATATTATAAGGATTGTTGTTAATAAAAAAAGAGGTCCAGATGCAATAAATTTCATAGTTGACGTTAATAGTTATAAGACCCATCGCCTCGGCCTTTTAAAGGAAATGGCATTGTCTTTGGCAAAAGAAGTTGTAGATAACGGCCAGACTAAAATACTGGAACCCATGCCTGCTTATGAACGCAGGACTATTCATTTAATTCTTAAGGAATTTGAAGGAGTTAAAACCGAGAGCCAGGGCGAAGGGCAATTAAGAAAAGTAGTAATCAAGCCAAGCAGTGAGGCCGTTTAAGGGCTGCTGCCTGGTGGCCTTAAACAATGCTGGCTAAAAGGATTGCCTTTAACACAATTATTTCTGCCGGATCGCGGATTTTAGGCACGGCAATTGCGCTTTTAACAATCGGTTTAATAACCAGATATTTAGGCCAGGATGGCTTCGGCGACTACAGCATCATCACGGCCTTTTTATATATTTTTTCCGTTCTGGCGGACCTGGGTCTTTATTCAATCACCTTACGGGAGATTTCAAAAGAAGGGGCGGCTGAATCTGAAATTGTCAGTCATGCATTTTCTTTCAGATTTTTCAGCGGCCTTTTTATTTTTGGACTGGCACCCGCAATCGCCTGGTTTTTTCCTTATTCTTTCCAGACAAAAATTGGGATTGCGTTGGCTTCTTTTGGCTTCTGGTCTCTTTCTAATTCCCAGGTATTGGTGACGGTATTTCAAAAATATTTAAAGATGGAAAAAGCGGCGATAGCGGAATTGGCGGGTCGGGTAGTTCAGGTTGGCCTAATCGGCTTTTTTGTTTTCAAAAACATGGGTTTTTTCAATATTATTTTAGCCACGAGCATCGGCAGCTTTGCCAATTTTTTGCTGATTTTTTTATTTGTTCAAAAATATACCTCTGTCAAAATCCGCTGGAATCTGCCTTATTGGAGAAAAATTATAAAAGAAAGTTTCCCTTTGGCAATCTCGGCAGTCTTTGTAATGATTTATTTCAAACTTGACACACTCATGCTTTCTTTAATGAAACCGCCTGGCGATGTTGGAATTTATGGAGTAGCTTATAAAATTCTGGAAAGCCTGATTTTTTTCCCAGCCTTGTTTGTCGGACTAATAATGCCTCTTCTGTCCAGATATGCCTTAACCGACCAGATAGAATTTAAAAGAGTCGCTCAGCGAGGGCTGGATATTTTATTGACTTTTGCCATGCCCCTGGCTTTGGGCGGCTTGATTTTATCTCAACCGATTATCGCATTAATCGCCGGTTCGCAATTTGGAGCGGCCGTTGGTGTTTTAAATATTTTAATCTTTGCTACGGCCATCATATTTTTGGGCAGTCTATTTTCAAATATGATTATTGCTCTCGATAAGCAAAAAGCCCTGGCTAAAATTTATGGCCTGGGAGCAATTGTTAATTTTTCGGTCAATTTAATTTTGATACCCAGATTTTCTTATTGGGGAGCGGCATCTTCAACCCTTTTTACGGAAGCGCTGGTGACATTTTTGATGTTGATCGTAATTAAAAAAGCCGTTAATTATATGCCTAATTTTGGAATTTTGCTTAAAATATTTTTTGCTTCTTTGGTGATGTCATTGATTCTTTATTTTGCCAGAGAATTAAACATTTTTATTCTATTAATTTTGGCAGTATTGGTATACTTCCCAGCTCTCTTGGCATTTAAAGCAGTTTCTGTAAATGACGTTAAATCTTTAATTAAAAAACAGATATGATAAGCCGGGCTAAAATCAATTTGCCTCCCCAAAATTATATTTTTTTAAATCAAAGAAAATTTTGGCATATTTTTAAAATTGGTGTTTTGGTACTTGTTTTTTATATTCCCTTCGGCGTTGCGCTTAATTTGAATCCGCAAATTGATTTGGCCTTAATCAGGATTTTGATTCTAGCGTTCTTTTTGATTTGGCTGGTTGCCGCTGCTTTTTTTAAAAAGCGGCTTTTTATTTCTCCTTTCCAGGGGTTTGGTTTGCTTTCAATTTTGGCAGTCAGCGTCGCCTCCTTACTTTTTGCTCAGGAATTTAGTTGGGGGGCAAGAAAAATAGCGGTTTTTTTGTCTATTTTCCCTCTTTATTTTTTGGTTGCCAGTATTGCAGACGAAAAAAGCAGCTTAAAAAAACTGACAAACATTTTTATAGCCAGCACTTTTATCTCAGCATCAATTGCGCTGATTCAGTTTCTGGCCCAGTTTTTTATAAGTTTTTCGGCTTTAATCCAATTTTATTCCCAAAAAATTGGTCCAAGTTTTTGGGGCAAGGCATTTTCCGCCCTGGTCGCCCAAAATCCCAGCTGGTTTGTTAATGTGGGAGGCAAAACCTTAATGCGCGCTTTTGGTTTGTTCCCCGACCCCCACATGCTGGCTTTTTTTATCGGCCTTGGCTCCCCTCTTTTGCTGGCAACGCTGCTTTTTCAGAAAGGAACAAACCTCAAGCTATTTTGCGTTTATGTCTTAATGGTGGTTGCGCTTTTTTTAACATTTTCTCGCGGAGGATACTTTGGATTATTTTTTTCCGTATTTATTGTTTTGCTTTATTCTTGGCGATATTTGAAAGAAAAGAAAAAATTTTTAATAACGGCCATTTCTATTTTGTTTTTATTGGTTTTAATAATTTTTGGTCAGGCGGTGATTAGCCGTTTTATTTCCAGTTTTTTAATTTCAGAAGGGTCTTCTTTGGGCAGACTTGAGATTTGGCAGCAATCTTTTAAAATATTTTTGGAGAAGCCGATTTTTGGAGTAGGGCTCGGAAATTATTCAAAAACGGTGGACCCCTTAAGCTTATACCGCAGCCCGATCACCAGCCATAATCTTTATCTGGATATTGCTTCAGAAACGGGGATTTTTGGTTTGGCCGCTTGGCTGCTTCTCTTTTTTGGCAGTTTTTATCAGCTGGCTAAATCATTAAAACGAAGGCGGATTGAAAATGATGAAATCAAAATGATTTCTCTAAAAATAGGACTGCTGGGCTCATTGAGTTATTTTTTAGTTCATTCTTTTTTTGAAACATCAATTTTTAACCCGACCATCTTGGCGGCTTTAATGATAATTTTTGCGCTGGTTAGCGTAAGTTTAAAACCTGCCAGGTAGTGAAAATCAGGTAGTGAAAATTCGACTGGTTGCCGAAGGCAACCAAATACAAAACGAGTCGAATTTCTACTACTTGGAAAATTCGACAGCGCGTCCCGCTAATCGGGACGCGCAAAAAACATTCACAATTTGACACTTTGAGATGGTTTCAAAACTCGTTATTGCCTGAGCGAGTCCCGCTAATCGGGACGAGTCGAAGGCTAATTTCATTGGTTTTCTGCCAAAATTTTACCCTTCCCTTCGATAAACTCAGGGTAAACTAGCTCAGGGAATAAAATTTATAGTGAGCTTGTCGAATCTATTTTGGCACTTTTGAAACCATCTCTTTGTATAAATCAAGATTTTAAATCTAATTTGTCTAATTTAAATTTTAAGTCGAATTTCTACTACCTGGTATGAGCGTTTGGCTTAATTCAACTTATGCGCTTTTGGGACTTGCCCTTGGATTGGCAGGATTTGTTTGGCTGTCCCAAAAAAGATTTGAAAGCGCGATTTATATTATTATATTTTTGTTGCCGCTTTATCTTTTAAAGATAAAGATTTTTTTTATTCCCACAAATGTTTTGGAGATACTGATCGGCTTATTGTTTTTAACTTGGTTTTTTAAGAAAAAATATAAAAATATCAATTTGGAAAATATTAAAAAAATCTCTTTGCCTGCTCTTATTGTTTTAATCGGAACTATTTTTTCTGCTTTGTTTTCGCAGAACCTAAATATCAGCGCCGGGATTTTAAAAAGCTGGTTTGTCGCGCCTTTAATTTTAGCCTTAATAATTGTCGGAGAAATAAAAACAGGCGAGCAAATAAAAAAAATGTTTCGTTGGCTCGCGTACTCTTGCGGCTTGGTCGCGGCAGTTGCATTGTTTTATTTTTTGACGGGCAGGCTCACTTTTGACGGCAGATTAGCCGCATTTTTTTTGTCACCCAATCATTTGGCAATGTATTTGGCCCCGGGCTTTTTGCTAAGCTTGGCATTGCTTGAGTCCGGCCCAAAAAAAGAAAGGCTGTTTTTTTTGGTCATCCTTATTGTTTCCGGACTGGCTCTTTATTTAACTTTTTCTTATGCGGCGTGGCTGGCCGTGATATTGGCGGCAATATTTTGGATATTTGCCAGAGCTAAAAATAAAAAAAGAGCGTTAATTATTTGCGGATTATTGCTTATTGCGTTAGCAGGATTTTTATCTTTGCTTCAATTAAATAGCGAAAAGTTAAATAATTTTTTATATTCGGACCGTTCTTCCTGGCAATCGCGAATAATGATTTGGCGGGCCGCCTGGCAAATAATCCGTGACCACCCGGTTTTGGGTATCGGGCCGGGAATGTTTCAGGATTATTATTTAAGATACCAGAGCTATTTTCTTACCCCTTATCTTGAATGGACAGCGCCCCAGCCCCATAATCTATTTTTGGCATTTTGGTTGGAAACTGGGCTCTTGGGCCTGGCCGGATTTATCTGGCTTTTAGCAATTTTTTTCAAAAAATTATTCGGGCTGTTAAAAAAATCAAATTATTTTGCAGCAACTTTGATAATGCTGATGGGCTATATTTTGATTCATGGTTTAGCAGACACCACTTATTTTAAAAACGACCTGGCGGTCGTTTTCTGGCTGGCAGTAGCACTTGGCATTTCTTTGCCAAATGTTGAAAGAAAAATTGAGACAATTAAATCATTGTAATTCTAGTTTAATATTATAGACTAATCCGTCTTTTTTATTGATAAAAAATAAGTAGTCGCCATTTGGCGAAAGAATTAAATTTTGAGCGTCAAATGATTGCGCGGTTCCGGGCCCCGCAATTTTTGTTTTTTGCAGAGAGTTTGCATTTATAATATAAAAATCGTCACTGATAGAAATCCTGCCCAAATTATAATCATCGGGCCAGACCGCGTGTTCGGAAAATTGCTGAGGCACCGCGCAAAAAAGCGTTTCGTTATCCAGCGACCAGACGCATTTTTCAGGCAAGGTTTTGAGAGGAAGCTCTTTTAGCTGGCTGCCGTCTGCTTGAGCCACGTATAACTTTAAATTTTTGCCGTTTTGCTCGGTTGAGGCATAAATCATCTTTTGCCCGTCGGGCGAGAATTTTGCCGCTAATCCATAAAGGTCAGAAAGAATTTTAGCAAAATCTCCGGAATCCGGGTCAATGGCAAACAAAGAACTTTGAGTTGAGCCGCTCGGCTTGTTAAAAATATAAATTTTATCAGGGGACGGCCATTGAATAATTAAGTCTGTCAGGCGGGTCTGGAAAATGCTGCGCCAGTTAGTGCCGTCGGGATTTGCGATATTAATATTGTTGTATTGGCCGTCGGGAGTTTCGTAATGATAAGCGATTTTTTGGCTTGAAGGCGCCCAGGCAATTAATTGTATGTTTTCATTTAGAAGAACGGCTTTTTTTGTTTCGTGGTCATAGAAATATTTTTTTGCTGCGGCACTGCCCAAAATTCCAATGACTTTTTTTGCATCAGGAGACCAGATAATTTTTGATAAATCTTTAAGCTCATTGGTTGAAAGGGTTTCTATGTTTGAGCCGTCAAAAGAAGAAGAAAAGACAAGGCCGTTTTTTTGCAGATAATATTTTATCGTTTTTCCGTCTTCACCAATTGCCGGCGCCAGAGCTTTTTCTTTGCTGACCGCATTAATTTTTAAACTAAGTTCTGTTTCGGGGAAAGAAGTTTCTCTTTGGGCCGGCGCATTGCCTCTGTTTTTCAAAAAAAGATTATAAACAACCAGCGTTCCGCCGGCTAAAACTAAAAGGATGATAAAAATAATAAAAACTTTTTTGACACTCATAAAAATAAAATGTATGACGTTGAGTCGCTAGCCATCATACTATGCGGATAAAACATCCCAATGATCGCTTTCTTTGGCATAAATTGCGCCATCAGGAGCCTTGTATTGTTTTGCCCCATCGCTTCTTGTCCCGACATATGTATAATTAGTTTGAATATAGTTATCAAGAGTCGCATTTGGCCTTATGTCAACTTTATCGCCGGTGCAATGGCTTCTGAGTCCTGTAGCATGGATAGTGCCGCATCCTTCTGTGCCGGCTGTAACATAAACATTGTCTTTCCCAGCTTGGCTGGCAAGCGATTCTACTTCTGTGAGGGTTGAACTTTTTATGCCTTCAAGGTCAACGCAATTTGTCGATTGGCCAACCGGGCAGTCGGCTTTGACGCCTATACCGTCGCTGGCGAGCCTATCTCTGGCCGCTTGCTCGGTCAAGGTGCCGCTGGGAGTACCAGTAGTAGGAGTACCAGTGCTTGGAGTACCTGTAGTAGTGGTTCCCGTAGATGGCAACTCGCACTTCATTGTGGCAAGGTCAGGGTTGATTGTGTATAAAATCAGCCAGGATGCCATTAAAAGCAGAAGGCCCAAAAGCGCCGAATAGATGATTTCTTTGCCCGGCTGCACGTTGCCCACCATATACCTAAATCCGCCGTAAGCAATAGCTACTACAGCGAGCGCGCCAACAATTCCCAAACCCCAGACAAAAACAGTTTTCATGTATTCGCAGGGCGTCGGATTGGCGCCCAATGTGCCGAATGGATATTCAATGGCCGAAACAGCCAGAGGCAGAAAAAGCAGGACGAAATAAATTAAGATAAAAAATAAAAGATATTTTTTCATAATATGGTAACTTTTAAAAAAATTATGTTGCCAGTTTTGTTATTATTTTGCCGCCAATTTTGGAGCCGGCTTTAGACGCAGTCTTCTTTTTGGTATACGCATAGACAACTGTGAATATATTGGAAGGTAGAATGTCTAAAAATATATAATCTACAATTTTGGCGGCAACGATATCTATTAAAGGATTTGTTTTTGAGTTATAGCTTTGTTTCCAGAGCCAAAGAATTAGCCCGGCTAATATTTCACTGAAGATATTGACAATAGGAATCAGGCTTATTAGATCAAAGAGAGCGGCCACGCAAAGCATAAGCCAAGGGAAAGTTATTGGTTCTTGGGCTTTGGTTTGTTGGGCTCTGCCCTGGACAGCAGGCTGTTCTTGTCTTGCCCTGTCTTCATTAAATTGTTGTTCGTATAATTCTTCAGCAGTAGGCATAAATTTAATTCAAAATTCAAAATTACAATGCAAAATTCAAAAATTAATAAATATTGGGTGAATTTTGACTTTAGCTAATTTTACATTTTAATCTGTCATTTTGCACTTTGCACTTTGCATTTTTAATTTATTATGCCGGTTCGTTGGTTAAAGGCTTTTGCTGCTGGACTGCTTCCTCTTCTGCCATTTCTGTCTTTGCTTTTTCAATTTCCA
>PEYL01000023.1 GCA_002774415.1 Candidatus Portnoybacteria bacterium CG08_land_8_20_14_0_20_40_83
TCTCTCTATTAAAATAAAGCTGCCAAAAACAAGAACCATCATTATCGCAAAAACTTTTATGTCGTGCTTAAGCCCTGCTAAATTATGGGCGAAGAAATAGCCTAAAGATATAAACGCTAGAACCCAACCGATGCTTATAAAAATCTGGAACTTCAGAAATTTTCTGAAATTAAACCTGATGGTGCCGGCTGCCACCAGACTGATATGGTTTAAGTTATACATAAATTTTGAAAGAAAAATAAAAAGCCCGCCATTTTTTGTAATCATCTGCTTAAGCTTATTAAATCTTTGAGGGGTTATGAAAAGCCATCGTCCGTATTTTGAAACAAAATTCTCCCCGTATCTTTTGCCAAGCTGAAACCAAAAAATATCGCCAAAAAATGTGCCCAGCAGCGCAAAGAAAACGGCGTCCCAAAAATCAATAAAACCGAAGCGGGCTAGCGCGCCGATTATCAGCAACAGTTCCTCTCCCATAAAAATCATCAATAAAAAAATCCCTGCGTAGATTAAATAATGGGGATAGCTTAAAAAATGATACAAAAGTCGCGATAGCATAACAAATAGCGATCCGAATCTACGAATGGCATCCGAATGCTACGAATTTAAATTTGGATAATTCGGATGAGAATTCGGATAATTCGGATCGCTATTGGAGCACTACTATTTCTTGCCCATTATTCTAAACATCTTGGTGCCGCATTTCGGGCATATGCCGGTCATTGCCCGACGTTCAACGCCCCCTTTTCCTTTCATTGAAACCTCTCTGGGGTCTTGCATTTCTCTTTTGTCTTTACATTTAACACAGTAAGCTATTACTGGCTCATTTTTTTCTTCTGCCATACCAGGTAGTGAAAATTCGACAAGCTCTTTTAAAAGAAAAATTGCCTGCCTTCATTCGCACTATCGGTACCAAATAGTAAAATCGACATAGTTTTTATCCCACAAAAGCGGGTCAGTCGAATTTCTACTACCTGGCATATAAAATATGTTTATTTGATTATGTAAATTATGTTCGCTGACCCATTTTCCCCGACCAAACGGGGTTTTTAATCTTGGGCCATATTCGACCTCTTAAATGCCTCCTTAATGATTATACATATATTATACATAAATATGCGTAAATAGCCAGCCCCGTTAGAAGTTTTTATCCACATGCTGGTTTTTTCACAAATAAAGCCGCAGGCGATTCGCTAGAAGCTATCTTGTAACCTCCATGCCAGATGAACTTCTAACGGGGCTAGCCCTTTAATTCACAGGTAAGTTTTTGAAAGAAAAAAGGCTGATTTTTAATAATCAGCCTTTTGTAAATAAAATAGTCGCTATCTAATGATTAACGAACTATTAATCCCCCGTATTTTTCGACGACTTGCTCAACTTTCGCCTCTAATTTGCTGACCTGCTCGGGAGGACATTCCGGTAAGTCAATTATTAATTGCGTCTCCTTTTTCGGTCCTTTTCTTTTATCCCGGCCGGGTTCAACTATGCAATCAAGGTCATCTAGGTCGCCGCAAGCATCTACTGCCAAACAATGTTTCTTAAAAACTGCCGATATAGCCATTTTAAGCCCTCCTTTCTATTGCTTCAAATTGCGTTTCTTCTCTATTTTTCTTAACTCATCCTCGCCAAAACCAAAATGATGGGCAATTTCATGCCAGACGGTATTTTTTACGATTTCTTTTATTTTGTCTGACGTCCGCGCATATTGCTCAATTGAATTTTTAAAGATAGTGATTTTGTCAGGCAAAGCCGAGTAATAAGCGCCGCGCTTTATCTGCGGCACCCCTTCATAAAGGCCGAAAAGCGTATAGTTCTTTCGCAGTTTCAATTTCTTTGTTTGTTCCTGATTCGGCTCATCTTCAACCACAACAGCCACGTTCTTCAGTTTTTTGAGAAATTTCTGCGGAATTTCCGCTATCCCTTTATCCACTAATTCCTCGAATTGATCTAATTCCATGGATTTAATAATAGCACATTTTCAAAAATAATGCAAATAAAAAGAGGGCCTGCTAAGATTACTACGGCAATCTTAGCAGGCTTTAAGTTTACGCCCTTCGTTTCACTTCGACGATTAATTCATCAATCATCGTTTTTATTTTTCTCATTTTACTTATAATCACCCGCATCTCATCCTCATTGTTCGCCCTTTCAATTACCTCCCAGCCAATGCTGATTATCTTACGGAGCAGATATTTCTGGACGATGATATGGGCATAATGCTCGGCATTGGCCGGGCAATATCCTGCTGTCTTCATGGTTGGCGCTTCTTTGAGAAAAAGCTGGTCTAAGTAGTACGTGCCCCCAACCGTGTCCAACTTGTCCTGCCGCCTCAGCTCATCTATCAATGTAATCAAATCGATTGTGCCTCCCCTTTTTAAAATGCTTATCATCGCCCGATAGATAATTTCGTGCGCATGCCGATAAAATTCCTCTCCAGAGTCAGAAATTATATCCCTGGCCTCGGATGCGACTTGATTGTCAAAAAATATCGTCTGTAATAATACTATTTCTGCTTCAACTGCCTGCGGCGGGATTTTCCGAATGAAATCGATTGTCTTTATTTCCTCTCCTTCTCGCTTTCCTTTTTTCATTCCTTGCCACCTCCTTGTTTTTTATAGAACTTTCCTGATAAATAACTATATCAATTTACTATCCGCCAGTCAATTTTTCTCTTTATTCAAAATCTCCCAAACCTCCTCCGGAATCGGCGGCGGCTCGTGAATCGGACTTATCCCCGGATATCTCCAGGCGCTGATAATTGTAATTTTTCCTGGACTTTTAACTTTTTGCTGGTACATTACCCAAATCTCATACGGCCTTTTCTTTGAACCAGCTGGCTGCATTGAAGCAATTGTATCTGGCGCAATTCCGATTTCTTTTCTTTTTGGAAAACGCAAAACCCTTTTTATCCGGCTGACGGATAAATTATATTGGCGCAATTTTTTCAGGCTATGCTGCGTCCATTGTAAATCTTTTGGAAAATCCAATTTCATTTTAAAATTTATATTCCTTCTGCTTTAAACCATGGCTTAAATGTTTTTAAAATAACTTTTATATCATTTAAAACTATCCCAAATGCAGAGTTTTTTTGGCAAAATTCAATATATGATTTATCCAATTCCTCTTCGGAATGCTTGAATTTCTTTGCTTTCGCGGCTTGAAAGTAGCCCGTTAAACCAGACTTTATTATGTATTTTGAATAATTGCCGCGCTCCAGCAACTTTTGTGAATTACATATATTTGTTGGCCTCGGCCCGACCAAGCTCATATCTCCTTTTAAAATATTAATAAATTGGGGCAATTCGTCCAGATAAGTCCGCCGCAAGACCCGCCCTACATAGGTTAAGTTTGCATGGTTTCTCTCTAATGTCTTTGTCTCGATGCAACCGCGCTCATTGGGCGAGGAAGCCAAAGCCGAATTTTTAAAAATTCTGAATTTTAAAATTTCAAATTCCTCGCCGTCCAAAATTCTTATTTCGTTATAAAAAATATTTCCGCGAGAGGAAGGAAAAAAGATTTATTCTCCTATCATTGCCAAAATAATTAAAACCCAAACCGGCGAAAATAAAATCAGGGCAAAGATGCTGCCCAAAATGTCAAATACTCTTTTTGCCAAAGGCATTTCTACTTTCTCTAAGTTTTCCAAATTCGTCATAATTTATTTTTTCATCGCGATAACTTTTGAGTATATTTTCTCCCATTGTCTGGCAATATTTTCTGCCGAGAAATTTTGCGCAAATTTATGACCGCCCTGGCCGAGCTCCTGCATTTTTGAATGATTTTGAAATAAATAGATTATTTTTTCTGCCATTGCTTTATAATCGCCTGCTTCAACCAATAAACCGTTTTTGGAATTTATATATTCGGGCAGAGCCAATGAATTAACCCCGACAACCGGCAGTCCGCAGGCCATTGCCTGCAGCATCGTGATGCTTTGAGTTTCCGAAGTGCTGGCAATCGCGAAAATGTCACAACCCTGATAAAGTCTGACTAACGTCGGTTTATCAAGAATGCCAAAAATTTTGACATTTCTATCTAAGCCAAGCTCTTGTATCAGAATTTTTAAATTAGACAGGCTGTTTCCGTGGCCGGCAATCGCGAAATTAACATCGGGAATTTTTTCCTTAACGATAGCCAAAGCACGGACAATAACATCAATCTTCTTCTCTGCCGCAATGCGGCCCGGATAAAAAATAGTGCTGGGTGTCAATTTAAATTCTTTTTTAGCTTCTAATCGCTTCCGTTCTGAGCCGGGTAAAAAAGATTCTGTATCTATAGGGTTTGAAATGACCTGATGGGGTTTTAAAAAACCATTTTTTACCATTTCGTCAAACACGCAATTTGACGGCGCGGTTACGTAATCACAGCAATTATAATACCAAGCATCATAATGCAAAGCATACGTCTTGAACCATTCTGCATGAATTGGGCTATAACGAATAAATTCGCGAAGATAGGTGTGATTCGTCCCGACAAGCGGTATTTTTAAAAATTTGGCAGCCGTTAAAGCTTCCAATCCCACACCATATATAAGCTGGGTATGAATTATATCGGGATTAATTTTTTTCACTTTCAGCCACCGCCAGAGGCTCGGAAGGACCATGCGCGCCTGGGAGCTTGATCCGGAAAAAGGAATTGATCCCAAACGGTAAATTTTTACTGATTTTCCCAGATCAAGCTCTCTTTTAGGCAAGCCTGATTTCTTAAAGTTTTTTAACGAGTATTTGGGCACAAAAAAAACAACTTGATGCCCGAACTTAACCAGTTCTTTTGCTAAATTTATGATTGAATCAGAAACACCGCTTAATTCCGGATAAAAATTATCAGAAAAAATGGCAATTCTCATATTTGTTCTGTTCCGATATTCTTTTTGAATCTTTTAACCAATAAATATGTTATAAAAATTAAAATAATGGCAAAAAATATGCTCAGCATCGCATAGCCAAAATATTTATCAATTTGCTGATAGGCACGGCCAAAATAAATCCCGATGATTAAAAAAATATAAACTTTTGGAAGCGAACCGATGATATTAAAAAAGAAATATTTTTTAAGAGAGACTCTCGCCATCCCGGCGGCCAAAAGAATTGGAGCGCCCACGCTCTGCGTCCATTTTCCAAAAAGCATTATTTTGCCTGCATGTGACTGGAAATGTTTTTGGAGCCTGCCAAGCTGTTCTGTTTTTATCCACAAAAATCGGCCTCTTTTTAAAATCCTTTCGCCTCCCCATCGGCCCAAAAGATAAAAAAGCGCATCGCCGACTATATCGCCGGCCATCGCAATCGCATAAACGAGCCAGAAATTAAAAAACCCGATTGAACATAAAAAGCCGGCTATGACAGTGACAATCGGGCCTTCAATCACAGTCAAAGGAAAAAAAATGGCGTAGCGATAAGCCATCAAAAGTAAAAGAATTTTGCCTGAAGATATAAGATTAAACATCCTATTTCTATCTTACGACCAATGACCGATTAATTCAATCCACACTTTTTCACAAGAGACCCATTTTATTTATCCCCACATCAGAAGACCACGGGCGTCAACCCTTAGATAAATGGTAGATAATCACAAAAGCAAGAGGGAATATCACGGACGTAGGCCCGTGGTGTGGGGATTTATTTTAAATATTTTATAATATCTATCCAATTTTGAAGTTCTGCGGGATTTTGAACGTAGCCTAAAATATTTATGGCCGTGCCTTTATGGATACCCAAATGCAGATGTTTCCTTTCGCCGTCTGTTTCTTGACTGAAACCTGCTCCCAATACCGCCAGTTTATCTCCGGCTTTTAACTCCTGTCCGATACCCGAAGAAATGCTTGCTAGCCGTAAATGGCCGTAGATAACAGTTATATCCTCGTCATTCAATTTGCATGCCTGAACTGCTATTCCGCCGTAGCCGGTGGCAGTTCTTTTTGTCAGCAACGGACCGCTGCAAATGGCATAAATCGGGACGTCAATATTTTGCTCATCTGAAAATGTTTCAAAATCAACGCCCGTGTGATAGCCGGTAAATCGCTCCGGCTGAACCGGAGAATTTTGCGGCGTGATATATATTCCAAAGGGTTTTTTGGTGACGCGCGCCTGCCAGTTGGCAATCGAAGGGGTAAGCTGAGCCGCGCTGCTTGTTGGTGCTGGGCTACCGGGATTTTGATTGGCTGAGGGCTCTGTTGAAGTGGCCGGACTGGAATTTTCAGACGTGCTTGGGCCTTGAGAGGGCTGCGGCGCCTTTTTTAAAACACCAGAAAAATAAAAAATAAGCGCAGCGGCTATGACTGCGACAATAATAAACAATATCGTTTTTGCTTGTTTTGACATTTTTGTATTTTCGCTTATCTTTTTTTCCTAAAGCTTATT
>PEYL01000075.1:0-1180 GCA_002774415.1 Candidatus Portnoybacteria bacterium CG08_land_8_20_14_0_20_40_83
CCGAAATGCTGTCGTTAATTGAGAAAGGAAGGGCAGATGGAATTTTATCCTGGCATCCAGACAGATTGGCTCGTAATTCGGTTGATGGTGGTAAAATTATCCATATGATTGACCGCGGCTTAATTAAGTCCCTTAAATTCCCTACTTTCTGGTTTGAACCAACACCACAAGGATTGTTTATGTTGAATATCGCTTTTGGCCAATCAAAATATTTTGTAGACAATTTGCGAGAGAATACAAAAAGAGGTTTAAGGCAGAAAATCAGAAATGGAGTTTGGCCCGGCTGGGCACCGGTTGGCTATCTTAATAATCTAAAAACTAAAATGATTGATGTTGATTCTGAAAAAGCGTTAAAAATCAGAAAGCTTTTTAAACTTTACGCTACCGGAAAACACACATTTAATTCTCTCGCAAATTGGTGCAAAGAGCACAATCTCAAAGGAAATCTCGGCAAAGATATTTCAACTAGTAATATCCCCATGATACTACAAAATATTTTCTACATCGGGTTGATGAAGTATAAAGGGGAAATTTTTGAGGGAAGACACGCCCCCTTAATTTCAAAGAAACTTTTTGATAAAGTGCAAGAAACCCTGAAACAGCGGGGCCGGATTCAAGAAATTAGAAAACATTATTTTTCCTTCGCTGGCCTAATGAAATGCGGCTCTTGCGGTTGTGGGATTACCGCCGAAATCCAAAAAGGACACAATTATTATCGCTGTACCAAAAAGAAAAAACCCTGCCCGGAAAAATATCTAAGAGAAGAAATACTTGTAGACCAAATTAAAAACTATCTTCAAAAAGTTTCTTTGTCGAGCCAAGACACCAAAAAAGTTTTGGCCGAACTTGAAAAAGATGAATTACGAGCCAAAGAACAAGCAAAAGCCACTGTTCAAAATCTCAAAGAGGAACTTTTACAAATTGAAAAACAATTAGAAAAACTGATGGATGTTTATCTTAATGAAGTTATCTCTACGGAAGAATACACCGGCCGAAAACAAAAAATTCTAACCCAAAAGTTAGAACTGCAAGAGAAAATTAAAGATTTTGAACAAAGTGGATTGTCTTGGCTCGAACCGGCCAAAGAGTTTGTTTTAAAGCTAAATTACGCTGAAAAATTGAGGCGGTCAGAGAACTATACGGAAATGGCAACATTTCTGAAAAATATCGGCTCGAACCA
>PEYL01000075.1:1340-7574 GCA_002774415.1 Candidatus Portnoybacteria bacterium CG08_land_8_20_14_0_20_40_83
TTTAGCTGGTCAATTGTTAATTGAAAAATTAATACCCTTTCAATTTTCTTGAATGCTGATGCTGGCGGATTTTTTCCAAAGCTTTGGCTTCAATTTGGCGGATGCGTTCGCGCGTCACGCCAAATTCCTTGCCGACTTCTTCCAGGGTGTGGGTTATTCCGTCATCAAGCCCAAATCTCATTTTTAGAATTTTTTGTTCTCTGGGCGACAAATCAACCAGAATTTCGCGCAATTGCTGCTTTAAAAGTTTGCGGGCGGCTGATTGCGAAGGCAAAATGGTTTTTTCGTCTTCTATGAATTCGCCAAGCGTTGAATCCTCTTCGCCTTCGCCAACCGGCGCTTCCAGAGAAACGGTTTCCTGCGATATTTTCATAATCTGGCGCACTTTATCAAGCTCAATTCCCATTTCGGTCGCGATTTCTTCGGGCAGAGGCTCGCGTCCTAAATCCTGCAATAATCTTCGCTTGACCTGCGTATATTTTGAAATTGTTTCAATCATATGGACAGGAATGCGGATGGTGCGCGCCTGGTCTGCTAAAGCGCGGGTAATGGCCTGGCGGATCCACCAGGTGGCGTAGGTTGAAAATTTATAACCTTTTCGCCAGTCATATTTTTCAACGGCCTTGAAAAGCCCGATATTGCCTTCCTGAATCAAGTCAAGTAAAGTCAAATTCTGGCTTCTGCCGACATAATGCTTGGCAATAGAAACAACCAGGCGCAGATTGGAATTTATCAGCATCTGTTTTGCCGCTTCATCCCCTTTTTCAATTTTTTTTGCCAACTCAAACTCCTGTTCTTTGGAATTTAGAAGCGGCACTTTTCCGATTTCCCGCAGATACATTTGCACGGAATCCAAAGTTACCTCATCTAATCCCTCGGTTAGGGGTTTCTTGAGCTCTTCCTCTGAGACGGCCGGAATCTCTATAAAATCTGACGATTCAACGACTTTGACATTGGCCGCCTCCAGGGCTTTATAAAGTTTTTCCAGCCCTTCAATATCGCGTTCAATTTGGGGAATAAAATGGAGAATTTCGCTGTCGGTTATAAAACCCTTTTGCCGGCTGCGCTTAACTAAAATGTCAATTTCCTCTTTGGTTATGGGTTTTCTTATTTTTTGGATTTTGGCGATATATCTTTTTGCCAGCTTTTTCTCACTGCGGGTTTTGACGACGTATTTTCTTTGCGCTTTTTTTCTTGTTTTTCTTTTTGGGGTCGGCCTTTTTTTCCTGTTCTTCTTTTTTAATTTTTTCTGTTTTTTCATTTAGTTTGATAATTCAATTAGTTGGTTTGATAGTGCATTAAATTTTTCTAAATTTTGTTTTAGCTTTTTTTTGTCTCGATTTGTTTGCGCATCTTGAACTTCAAAGCTTAATTGAAGCATTTCTTCTTTTATTTTAATGGTTTTTAAAGCAAACAGGCATTCTTTTGCTTCCGAAGCGGCTGATAATTCGTCAAGGGAGTATTGCTCGTTTAAAAGACAAAGATACTCAATATGCCCGTGAAGTTCAGCCGGTACCTTCTTTTTTAGCAAAACGAGATAATCTTCTTTTTTTGCCCGTTTTTTGGCGGATTCAATTGTTTTTTTAAATTCGCTTAATATCTGGATTGCCTCTTTGGAAAAAAGAAAATCTTTGGGCGAACCGGAAAGAATTTTGCAGTTTTCAGGATAATTAAAAACAATTGCGAGCAGACGTTCTTCGAGCTCTCTGATTCTGGATTTTTCCGGTTTTGTTTCTTTGTTTTCTTTTAACGTCTGTGGGCCGGCGACCGTTTCTGTTCTTGTCTTTTGCATTTCTCCATAAAGAGCTTTTTCGTCAACTCTGAGCTTTTTAGCCAGTTCTCCTATCCAATGGCTGCGGATTATATCGTTGGGAATTTTTTTGATTACAGGAAGCAGTATTTTTGCAATTTGCTTTTTGTCTTCGGATGTTATCTGGCCGTCCTTGCCGGGATATTTGGCAAAAACAGTCTTAAAATAATAGTCTATAATTGGAATCGCGCTGCCAGCGGCTTTTTCCCAGCCAGACGGGCTTTGTTTTATTAAATCAGCCGGGTCTTTTTCGCCTATACTGACAATTTTAACGTTAAAGTCGTTTTCCAACGCCAAATCTATACTTCGGCGAGTGGCTGTCTCGCCTGCCAGATCCATGTCAAAAGCAAAAATTAGATTGTCTGTATAGCGGCCGACGATTTTCAAATGCGCCCCCGTTAAAGCTGTTCCGGAGCTGGCAACCGTATTTTTAATGCCAGCTTGATGCGACATAATGACATCCAGATTGCCTTCAACAAAAATACAGGAATTTTTTTCGCGCAGCTGGAGTTTGGCAAAATTAAGGCCGTAAAGAAGCCAACTTTTATCATAAAGAACCGTCTGGGGAGTATTGATATACTTGCCGACATTTGGGTCTTCTTTGCCAAAAATTCTGCCCGCAAACCCGACAACCTGCCCTTGGATATCAAATAGCGGAAACATAATGCGCGAGCGAAACCGGTCGTAGTAATTCAGAGGACTGTCCTCTGTAGTTACGGAGGACAGTCCTCTGTTAGATGACTCTTTTTTTACAGTCAATCCCGCATCAAATACTTCTTGCTCGCTGTAGTCACGCTGTCGCAAGAAATCAGCTAATGCATGCCATTCGTCCGGCGCCCAGCCAAGCCGCCATTCTCTTATTGTCTGGTTTTTCAGTCCCCTATCTTTGAACAAATAATTACTTGCTCTCTGGCCCTCCCTGCTTTCAAGCTGTTTTTGGAAAAATTTTGTTGCCAATTCGCAAATTTCATAAAGCCTTTTTCTTTTTGTCTGGATTGCTGGATCTTGGCGTTTAAGCACTACTCCGGCTCTCTGCGCCAGCATTCGCAGCGCATCGCCGAATTCAATGCCTTCAATCTGTTTGACAAAGGCAAATATGTCACCGCCGGCATTACAGCCAAAGCAGTGCCAGATTTGCCGCTCCGGCGAAACCATAAAAGAAGGAGTGCGCTCAGAATGAAAAGGGCAACGCGCTTTGTAGTTTCGCCCTGCCTTTGACAACTTAATATATGAGCCGATGACTTCAATGATGTCTAATCGGCTTTTTATTTCATCTACGGGTGAGGGTCCCATTATTTATCTGACTATTATTTGCCCTTTATTTGCGGTTTCGTCTGAACAGCCGAATTCAAAAGTCCCGCTTTCATAAAAAATTTTTGAATATGATTTATTAGGATTTATTAAGCCGCTGTCAAAAACATCTCCGATTATCTGCCTGTCAACGCTATCTTTGTTATACCAGGTAATTTTTTCGCCTTTGTTAATAGTAATACTAGATGGCGAAAAATTGCAACCATTTATATAAAATCCGATAGGATCTTTTTGGCTGGAACCGATTCGCTTTGGCAAAATTAAAGCGCCCTTTGTATTTTTGGCATTTATTTCCTGCCTGACGGTCTTGTACCAGCCGGGAATGTCATAATTTTTCCATACATACCAACCGCCGTAAATTAAGGCTGCCAGAAGTACTAATTTAAAAAGCGTACGCATTGTATTTAATAAAAATTTTATAATTGGCAGCAAGGCCAAAGTTTTTATTATGACCGAGCGGACCAATTTCAAGCGTTGTCACGAAATGTTGTCACACTTAAAATCCGATTCGGCCTTCTATTTGCTTTTTTAATTTTTCTATCTGTTTCTTCTGTTCTATCATTTTCAATTCCCTGCCGACGGCCAGTTTCTGAAATTTTTCCAGTTCTTTTAATTTTTCTTGGAGTTCTTTTGTCCTGCCCGTAACTTTTTCTTCAAGTTTTGCCGTTAAATCTTCAAGTTCCTTAGTCCTTTCCCTAACTTTTATTTCTAAGCTTTCATTGACTTTTTCGATCTCGCGCCGGTGCATTTTTAAATCTTCAACCATTCGATTAAAGGCGGTTATCAAATGATTTATTTCCTGGATATCGCTTGAAATCGGTTTTGTAGTTAGCTGTCCTTTGCTGACATCATTGCATAACCCCGTCAGCTCTTCTATCGGTTTTATAATAATTTTAAATAAAACAAAAAAACAGACAGCCAGCAGAAAGAAAAAAAGAATGTCGCTAACCAAAAATCTGACAATATCTTGCTGGTCATTAGTAATGCCTTGAGTAGAAAAACCCAGCTGCACAATACTGTCGTAAGGGCCGGAATGGGTAGTTATGGTTTTTATGAGATTTCCTTGAAAAGTGTCGTCGCTAATAATGGTTCCCTCGGGCATCTGAAAATTTTCAATTTTTTTCCCGATTTCTTGATTTAAGGTGCTGCAGAAAATGTCTCCGCTTGGTTTTATTACGCGCAGATAGGCCACATTTTCCATGCCCGGCATTTGTTTTAATTCATCAAGCCGATATTTAAGAAGATTATAGTCAATCGGAAAATGGACAATATCGGTCATTGTCTCTGCCAAAACTTGCTTTTGCAGTATTTCTGTATCAATTTTTTGCTCCTTCTCTAATTTAAGATTAAAATAGCCCTGCAGGAAAAAACCGAGGAATATTAATCCCAAAAGCAAGGAAATAATCCAAATCAAAGAAACCCGATATGAAATTTTTTGTTCGATTTTATTTATCACGTTCTATCCCTTTACCCCCACCAGAACGCCAGGGGCATCAACCCATGGATGAATGGTCAGAAACCTTAAGGGCATTGCCTAAAGCCACGGACTTATGTCCGTGGTGTGGGAGTTTACTCGTTATTGAGTTATGTTTTGTGTTTCAAGCGATTTCAATTCGTTGCGAAACACCAAATAGAGAAAGATAGCGCCGGGCACATAAAGAAGCCGGGCAAAAATTGGAGTGGAAAGAATACAGAGCATGGCTGGGAATGATAAATAAGCAATTCCCAGGCCGTAATGTAAGGACGCGTCTATTTTTTTACTTGCAACAAGTTTTGACACCGTCCAAATTAGCAAGATTGACAGGGCGATATAGAAAAATACAAAAAGATTAGACCATTGATACCAGGGCAAGGCCGGAGAGAATTTAAACCAAGACTGCATGGCGACAAAAGGCATTATCACAATAACAATTGAGAGAGGAAATAAAAGAAAGATGCCAAGAACAGAATGCGCGGAAGATTTTATTTCTTTGAGCCTTCTGACGCTGTAAACGAAAGCTGTCCATATCAGCAGTAGCGACAGCAAAATAGAATACCAGATGAAATAATTTTTCCATGTCAATGACGCCCAGGGAAAATTACTCATAGACATTGGTATTGGTTCGTACGGAGCCGGCTTTACAATCCTGTTCAGCTTTGGAAAGATGCAAGCATAAGTCATAATAAGCGCGCCGATCACGGTCAGAACACCAAGGAAATTCTTCAGAAGTTTATTCCCGATATAATTTTTATAAACAAAAAGCGCAGCAGGAATGAAGCTAAGCCCTAAATGGACGGTTATACCAAGGCGATATATAAATGTGTCAGTCTCGGCACTGTCAATAAACAAGGAACGGATTCCGTAGCAAAGGATGCCAAAGCCCGCCATGAAGGCAGCCAGGGCAAGCCATTCTACTTTTTCTTTTTTAATTATCCTTCTTGCTTTATAAAGACGATAGCTTGTAAACCATAACAAAACTACGGTTATGGCTATAATAAGACCGGTAAACATAAAATATTTTTTTACGCCTCTGCGTTTAACGCAGTGGTATGTTAATTTTAATTAAGACCTTTGGAAATTATTCGACCTTGATTATCTTTATTTTACGATATTTTTTAACCTTTTTAAATAAAAGTTATCAACAGAAGAGAGCTTCATCTTATTATCAATTCCCCTTTCATGGCAGGGTGGATGCTGCAATGGTATTGGTAGTCACCCGGAGAATCAAATGTTTTTGAAAAGCTTTGGCCAGGCGCTAAATCGCCGCTTGCCCAGCCGTCGCCTGTTATATTATGGGTAATTTTATCTTCGTTGCGCCAGGTGACAGTCGTGCCAACGGGCATTGCATTTGCATTGGGAATGAATTTTGAATCGCGAATAAAAATATTCAGGTTTGTTTCGGCGGAAGGTCCCGAATACGTTTTGGGAAAATGCTCGTCGCTGGGACGATAATATTGGGTCTTATAATTACCGCTTATATAATACCAGGCAAGGCTGAAGGGTTTAAAATTGGTAAATTTTTGCAGACCGGCGGCAATAATCAAAATTAAAATAATTGCGCCGGCGATTATTATAATTTTCTTTTTCATAAGTTTTATATTCATCATCATTTTTTATTACGCTCATTTTGATC
>PEYL01000009.1 GCA_002774415.1 Candidatus Portnoybacteria bacterium CG08_land_8_20_14_0_20_40_83
TTTGGTTTTTTCTATTTCTACTCTGGCAGCGTCAGATTTGGTTAGGGCTTCATGGAGATAGTCTTTGGTTTTGCTAAGCTCTTGGGTTTGAAGAGTGAGAAGTTCGCTTTTCTTAATGGCCTCGTCTGTTTTTCCCCGCAATTTTTTTTCTCTGTTCCTAAAGATGTTAACCAGATAAACCGCGTAAAGAGCAACAGCTATCATATATGTGTTAAAACCGATTAATAACATTTTGGTAAAATTCGTCTCTCCTTTTAAAAATTTGAAGGCGGTCTGGCTGGCTGCTTCGGGCGCAAGTTCGGGAAGTAAGCCAAAATATTCCAAAAATACCAGCCCGGTGTACAAAAGCATAGCAAAAAAAGTCCACAGAATTACTCCTTTTGCTTTATAAAGTACGCTGGCAATCATAATAGTAACAATGTACATCATGATTATCTGTTTGTTGGCCGTGCCGGAAAAATAAATAATCGCGGCAATTGCCAATTGGTCTAAGGACACCTGAAAAAACTTAATAAATTTCAATGTTAAGCTATTTATGTTCTCTGGCTTTATCCGAAGATAGGCCCAATAGCCAAAATTCAAAACTAAAACAGAAACGAAAATCAAAGGAATAAGAAAATCATTAGGCAAGGGAGTACTAGGAAATAATAGCTTTAATATTATCCCTTGTAGCAATACCACTGAGGCATAGAACCAACGCGCTTTGACAATTGTTTTTATCGCCTCAATTGTTTGTTGTTTTTCAAAAATATCCATACCAGGTAGTGAAAATTAGACTGTTTATTATCGCTCAATGACACCCTACCTCATTTTTATTTTTAGCCAAGTGGCGAAATCTGACTTTAATATCTAATCGCTTTGCGATTGGTCGAATTTCTACTACCTGGCATAAATCAAAAAATAAGATAAATCTAACGATTTTTATCCCTATTTTTGCCTCCTTTATTCATATTTCTTCTATTATATCACAAAAATTTCTTTGGCTATTTTATGTTTTCCACTTTTTGAGCTCTCCCCAGTTTAACCCAATTTCTATCTCAACTTTTAGCGGCGCGGCCAGTTCATAAATATTCTCCATTATCTCTTTTATTTGAGGCGCAACAGTACCAATTTCATCTTCGGGCACCTCAAACAGCAGTTCGTCGTGCACCTGTAATAATAGCTTATGGCGTATGGATTGTGGCTTATGGCCAGCTTCTTTGCCATTTGCTATAAGCGATAAGCGATTTGCGATCTCCACCATCGCCATCTTTACCAAATCCGCGGCCGTGCCCTGCACCGGAAAATTGATGGCGGCCCGCTCGGCGGCCGCCCGCAAATCCCAGGCCGAGGAATTGATTTCTGGCAAAAATCTTTTTCGCCCAAATAATGTTTCAACAAATCCATTTTGGCTGACTTTTTGCTTGATTTCCTCAGCATAACGCGTCACTCCTTCAAATTCTTCAAAATATTTTTTGATAAAAATTTTCGCCTTTTCGTATTCAATACCAGCGGCCTGGGCAAAACCATGCATGCTCATGCCGTAGATAACGCCGAAATTAAGAGCTTTAGCGGATTGGCGCATCTTAGGCGTCACTTTTTCCAGCGGCACCTCAAAAACTTCCGAAGCAGTAACGGAATGAATATCCTGGCCTTCTTTTAAAATTTTTATCATTTTTTTATCATCGGCCAGTGAAGCGACAATTCGCAATTCAAGCTGTGAATAATCGGCTGACAAAAATAAAAAGCCTTCGCCAGCCACAAAAGCTTTCCTAATCTCATTGCCCAATTCTGTTTTTATGGGAATATTCTGCAGATTTGGATTTTTTGACGAAAGCCGGCCGGTGGCCGTTCCGAGCTGATCAAATTGCGTATGCAAACGGCCATCGTCCGGGTCAACGAGCTTTGGCAGACTCTCGGTATAAGTTGACTTCAGCTTAGCCAATTCTCTATATTCTATAATTAAATCTATTACGGGGTGCTGCCCTTTGAGTTTAATCAATTCTGGGGCAGCCGTTGAAATAACTTTGCCCGGTGTTTTTTTTAGTCCCTTAATTTCCAATTTTAATTTATTGAAAAGAATATTGCTCAGCTGTTGGGGCGAATTGATATTGAAAGTCTCGCCCGCCTGTTTATATATCTTTTTTTCCAAATCGGAAAGTTTTTTGGAAAATTCTTTGTTTAGTTTTTCTAATTTTTTTAGATCCAATCTTATACCGTTTTTCTGCATTTGTTCAATGACCGGCATGAGTTTTTTTTCAAGCTCATAAACTTTCTCAGACAAAATTCCGGCCTGCTTGGCCTGCTCTATTTTTTCTAGAATATCCGGTTCCTGAAATTTTACACTTTTTACTGCTTTGATATCTTCTTTTCTGATATCGTCTAATTTCGGCAATCTATTTATCAGGCTAAAAAACTCCAACTCTCCAAAAAGTTTTGAAACTTTTTTAAAATCGTACTGCTTAAATTTTAATTTTTCCCAATCAAGCTCAAGTACGATATCTTTTTTGATCGTGGCGAGGTATTTGCTAAAAAATGCCTGGTCTTTATTTTCCAGTAATTTATCCGCTGTTTTTTTATTTTTTATCTGTCCGGGTGATTTTTCTAACCGCTCATATAAATTTTCAATAGTGCCAAATTCTTTAAGCAATTCCACCGCTGTTTTCTCCCCAATTCCGGGCACTCCCGGAATATTGTCCGAAGAGTCGCCTTTCAAGCCTTTAAAATCCGGCATTTGCTCTGGTTTTAAGCCGTAGCGCTCCTCCACAGCTTTTTCGTCATAGACAATAGTGTCCCCGATTCCTTTCTTAAGTGTGTAGACGTTCACTTTATCATCAACCAACTGCAATGTATCCAAATCCCCTGTCACGATAATACTTTTAACTTTTGATTTCTTATTTTTGACTTTTTGAACAAGCGAGCCGATAATATCATCCGCCTCATAGCCCGCTTTTTCAAAAATCGGAATGTCAAATGCTTTCAATATTTCTTTGACTCGGTCAATCTGCTGATACAGCTCGTCCGGCGCTTTTACTCTTGTTGCTTTATATGCCTCAAATTCTTTATGTCTGAAAGTCGGGCCGGGCAAATCAAAAGTCGCCACCAAATAGTCCGGTTTTAATTCTTTTAAAACTTTCAACAAAATAGAAACAAAACCATAAACCGCGTTCACTCTCTCCCCTTTTTTTGTCGTCAAAGTCGGCAGAGCGTGAAATGCGCGATGAATAAGAGCATGAGAGTCGACTAAAACTATAGTTTTATATTGTTTTTCTTCTACCATATATTAATTTGCTATCCGGCTTTTTAATTTTTGAATTTATCATTATTTTCCTCTCCTTCTCCCCTTTCCACTCGAAACTAATCCAAACCGCGTTTTTGGGGATTAACGACTTTACTTTCTCCGCCCATTCAATGACAACCAAATTTTCCGGTCGCTCAATGATTTTTTTAAAATCCAACTCTATTAATTCTTTTGGCGAATTTAAACGGTAGCAATCTATGTGATAAAGATTTTTAAAATCATAATTTCCTAATATCCCAATGTCAAATCGCCTCATTATAACAAACGTCGGGCTCGTAATTTTTTCTTTAACACCTAACGCTTTGGCCAATCCCTGCACAAACGTAGTCTTTCCTCCGCCCAGCTCTCCCTCTAAGGCCAAAACCGTAGCATTTTTACTGCCTTTTGCTGTCAGTAAATCAGCCACAATTTTACCAGCTAACTTCTGCGTCTGGCTGGCATTTTTGCTTAAAAATATGCCTTTTTCCATATTTCTATTGTACCATGCCAAATACAAATTGTGGATAATTCGCTTGACCTAAAATATCTTGTGCGATAGATTAGATTAACCCTTAAAAATATGCCAGGTAGTGAAAATTGGACAGGTTTTTTGTACACCCCATTTTATTTGTTTACGCAACACCAATAGTTTTTCTACTTGGCGACAGAGTGGATGTTCGAATTTTATCCGCCTGACGGATAAAATTCAGTCCAATTTCTACTACCTGGTATGCTTTCTTCCAAACAGCAAGCCTTTGAATTATTTAATAAAAGCCAGAATATTTTAATTGTACTGCCAGCCAATCACACAACTGACAGCCTTGGTTCGGGCTTGGCTTTGGCAATGCTGGCACGAGAGCTTGGCAAAAAGACAGACCTGATAGCTCAAGAACCGGTGGCGGAAAAATTATCTTTTTTGCCGGGGCTTGAGATGCTGAAAAGCGAAGTTGCGCCTTTGCGCGATTTTATTATTTCAATTGATACATCAGAGAAAAAAATTAAGCAGCTTAGGTATGAAAACAAAGATTCTGTTTTAAAAATATTTCTTGCCGGCCCTGACAAACTTGAACAAAAAGATATCCGTCTGGATCCCGGTCCTTTCAACTATGATGCGCTTATCGTCATTGATGCGCCTGATTTGGAAACACTCGGCCAATTTTATGAAAAATATACCGACCTTTTCTTTGAAAAACCAATTTTAAATATTGATCACAAGTCCGGCAATGAATATTTTGGTGAAGTAAATTTAGTGGAGCCGACTGCAAGTTCCTGCGCCGAAATTATAGCCGATTTCTTGAACTCTTTTTTCCCTAACCAAATTTTTGCCCCAATCGCCACGTGCCTGCTGGCCGGCATCATAGAAGAAACTCGCAGTTTCCAAAAAACAAACACCACTCCCCAAACATTTAATCTTGCTTCTTTGCTTATAACCCAAGGCGCTGAAAAAGAAAAAATCGTTCAGTTTCTTTATAAAACCAAACCATTGAAATATCTCAGGCTCTGGGGCAGGCTTTTAAGCAGCCTTGATGTAGACAGAGAAAAAAACCTGGCCTGGGTAGCGATTGAACCGGCTGAATTTGAACAGCTACAACCATCTTTTGATGATTTGGCCGCAATTTCAGAAGAAATTAACGACCTTGTTCCTCAACTAAATGCCAGTATCCTGCTCTGGAATGACAATAGCGACTGGACCGAAGCATTGGTCCAGTCTTTGAAACCTGAATTATTGCAAAAATTAAATCTGGAGCTGGGCGGTTCATTAAAAAATCATCAAGTTTTCTTTAAAATCACGGAGCAGGATTTGACTTTAGCCAGAGCCAATCTTGCCAGCTTGATAAATCCGCTTTTATAAGCTAAAATAGAAAAAGAAATTTCCAATTCCCAATTTTCAATTACCAAATAAGTCCGCCTTCCGCGGACCTTACCTGCCGCAGGCAGGTTGGTTTAGAAATTAGATATTAGAAATTAGAAATTTTTTGCTATGGCCATTTCAAAAATAATACGGATAAGTGAAAAATTAGCAGAGCTCAAGCGCAAGCAGGAAGAAGAAGGCGCTCAGCGCCTGGCAGCTAAAAACAAACTGCCTTACATGGATTTGAGCGTTTTTCCGATTAATGCAGAAGTCCTTTATCTTCTCCCCGAAAAAGAAGCCCACAGGGGAAACCTAATTGTTCTTAAACGGCAGCTGGATAAAATAACTGTCGGCTTAGTTGATCCCCAAAATCCCGAAACTCGCGCCATTTTAGAAAATCTGGCTACAAAATATGGCTGCGCCGTCTCTTTAGTTATTATTTCTCTTTCAAGCTTACAGCGGGCTTTTAAATTTTATCAGGTTAAAGTTTCCGACGTGCCGCTGGTCGGCAAAGTGGCAATCAACAAAAAATACCTTGACGAATTCAATGAACGGGTAAAAAATATTACAGAGCTCAAAGACAGAATTAATACCCTTTCGACAACCGAAATTTTGGAAACCATTATTGCCGGCTCCCTGAAAACTGGGGCCGGCGATATTCATATTGAGCCGGGAAAGCAAATCCGTCTGCGATACAGAATTGACGGAGTTTTGCAGGATGTGGCTAATTTTCCAGAAAAAAGTTATAAATTTTTATTAACCCGCATCAAGCTTCTTTCCGACTTAATGATAAACATCCACGACCAAAGCCAGGACGGCCGCTTTACCATTCAAATTGTGGAACAGGTAAGCGAAGACGAAAAAAAAGTTTTGCAAGAAATGGAAACCAGAGTTTCGATTTTGCCCGAAGGAAATGCCGAAACAGTTGTCATCAGAATCTTGGGCGCCGGCATTGAAAAATTAGATATTAAAAATATCGGCTTAAGAGAAACCACATTCCAAACCTTATTGAGAGAAGTCCAAAAACCAAACGGTCTCATTTTAAACACCGGACCGACTGGTTCCGGCAAAACAACTACTCTTTATTCGTTTTTAAATTATCTTAATAATCCCAAAATTAAAATTATCACCATTGAAGACCCGGTTGAATATCGCCTGCCCGGCATAGTGCAAACCCAAATCAGCAAAAACTATTCTTTTGCCCAGGCCTTGCGGGCAATCTTGCGCCAAAATCCAAATATCGTTATGGTCGGCGAAATCAGAGATGAGGAAACCGCCCAAATTGCCATCCAGGCAGCCATGACCGGGCATTTGGTTTTTTCAACTCTTCATACAAATGACGCGACCAACACGGTTCATCGGCTAATTGATATGGGTGCCGATATAAAAACTTTGCCCGATTCGCTCAATGCCATCATTGCCCAGCGCTTGGTCAGAAAAATCTGCCCAAAATGCAAAGAGGAATATGAGCCCGATAAAGAAACCTTGCTTAAAATCGAAAAGGTTTTATCCATTGTTTCGCCAAGAGCCAGGCTGGAATTGCCAAAAACAAGAAAGCTTTTCCGCAGTAAAGGGTGCCCGGATTGTTTTGGCTTAAAGTATAGAGGCCGCTATCCCCTTTTTGAAGTTCTGACCATGAACGAAGAGATCAGAAAATTGATTTTAAACCGCGCCTCGGCTTTTGAAATTTTAGTTTCGGCAGTTGACGCAGGCATGCTGACGCTTTACCAAGACGGCGTTTTGCGGGCTCTGGAAGGGTTGACTGACCTTGAAGAAGTGGAAAGAGTGGTTGGCAAGCCCGGTTACCTGGAAGAGCTCTACGAACGGGCTGTCTCCCAATCTCTGACTAGAGGAATTACAATTGCCGAAGAAAAGAAAAATAAACTTGAAAAAGAATCAAAAGAAAGAAGCAATATAGAAAAAATTCTGGCCAAAGATCCCCAGGAAGAGCTCTTGGGCGATATCATCGCTTTTAGCCTGCTTCTGCGGGCAACTGATATTCATATTGAACCGACTCAAAGTGATTTGCTTGTCCGCTGCCGAATTGACGGCATTCTGCAGGACATTGCCAAATTGCCAAAAATTTATCATTTGCCTCTGCTTGGCGAAATTAAAATTTTGGGCGGTTTAAAAACAAAGCAATTTACGGGTGTCCAAGAAGGAAGATTCAATATTGATTTTGGAGACAAAAGCCTTGATACAAGATTATCAATAATTTCTGGCGGTTACGGAGAGACGGCCGTTATCAGAATTTTAGGATTAAGCGAGGATGTACAAACCGCCGAGGGAGGTCTTGATTTAAAAATGATGGGCATCCGCCAAGAAATTTATCCTTTGTTTGAAAAAGAATTTCATAAACCAACCGGCGTTATTTTAAACACCGGCCCGACCGGTTCGGGCAAAACCACCACTCTTTACGGCATTTTACAATTGTTAAATGTGCGCGGCACAAAAATTATGACGATTGAAGACCCGATTGAGTATCGGCTGTCCGGCATAATCCAGACGCAAATTGATGAAGCGGCGGGCTATACTTTTGCCAAAGCATTGAAGTCATTTTTGCGGCAGAACCCGAATATCATCATGCTCGGAGAAATAAGAGACGAGGAAACCGCAAAGATTGCCATGCAGGCTTCGCTCACCGGTCATATGGTTATTTCAACCCTACACACCAATGATGCGGCTAGCACCATCCAGCGCTTAATTAATCTGGGTATTTCGCCCGGAGATATTGCCTCTGCCATGAATGCCATCATGGCCCAGCGCTTAGTTCGCAAACTCTGCCCCAATTGCAAAAAGCCCTATAAACCCGATGCCGCAACTGCCAACGAAATTAAAGAAACATTATCCTCTCTTCCAAAAAATATCAAAGCGCCCAATCTATCCAGCATCACGCTTTATAAACCAAAAGGTTGTTCAAAATGCAAAAATATCGGCTATTGGGGACAGGTTGGGCTATTTGAAATTATGATAAAAGATGAAAATCTTCAAAATTTATTTGCCAAAGGAGCGCAGACTTTAGAAATCAAAAAAGCCGCCCAGGCAGGGGGTATGATTACCTTGCGCCAGGACGGCTTGCTTAAAGCTTTAGACGGATTAACGAGTATTGACGAAGTTGAAAGAGTGACCGGAGAATTAGAAAAAGCGGAGATATAATATAAATTCAAAATGCAAATATCAAAATGCAAAATGACAGTTCAAAATGTAAAATTAACCAAAGTTAAAATCCATTTTGATATCCGTTCATTTTTGAATTTTACATTGTCATTTTGATTTTTGAATTTTGATTTTTTCATTAAATAAAAAGCTTCCGTTAATCTGCAGGCAATCTCTTTCCGTTAGACGGAAAGGTAAAAGTTTTTCCGAGGAGCAACCCAGCCGCAAAGCCGGGTTGTCCTAAGAAGCTAAAAAAAACCCCAATAAGATCCCATGCAAAAATAAGATCTTGATTGCCTACAGGTTAACAGAAACTATCCAAGAACTCCTCCCTTTCGTAAGGGGAGGATGGGGAGGGATTTTAATCCTTTTCAAAATCCACCCCAACCCTCCTTTTCTAAAGAAGGGAACGGCCTAAAATTCAAACGAATAGCGCATTCTATCATAAACTTATCTAATTGTCAAGCTCTATTTACATGAACCTAACAGACCCCCATTTAACCAACGAAGACCAAAACCTGGACCAAACCTTGAGACCAAGAACTTTCCGGGACTATTTGGGTCAGGAAAAGATTAAGGAATCGCTTAAAATCCTGATTGAGGCGGCAAAAAAAAGAAGCGAGCCAATCGAGCATCTGCTTCTGTCAGGCGCCTCTGGCCTTGGCAAAACAACCCTGGCTCATATTATTGCCTATGAAACGCGGGTTGGACTGAAAGCCACTTCTGGCCCGGCAATTGAACGAGTCGGCGATTTGGGCTCTATTTTAACCAACCTTTCTGACGGCGATATTTTATTTGTTGACGAGGCCCATCGCTTAAACAAACTGATTGAAGAAGTTTTGTATCCGGCAATGGAGGATTTCAAGCTTGATATTGTGATTGGAAAAGGTCCTTCGGCCAGAACCCTAGAGCTTCCATTGCCCCGCTTCACTTTAATTGCCGCCACAACGCGGCCCGGCCTGCTCTCTGCCCCGCTTCGTTCCCGTTTTGGCCTAAGTTTCCGCCTGGACTTCTATGAACTGCCTGACATGGAAAAAATTATCCAGCGTTCGTCTCAGATATTGAAAATAGAAACTGAGCCCGAAGCGATTAAAATTATTGCCAGATGCTGCCGTTTTACTCCGCGGGTTGCCAACCGGCTTTTAAAACGCGTCCGCGATTTTGCCCAGGTCAAAGGCGACGGCCATATTTCACCGGAGCTCGCAAAATCGGCTCTTTCAATGCTTGAAGTTGATGAATTGGGATTGGAACCAATTGACCGCCAAATTTTAAAAATTATTATTGAAAAATTTGACGGCGGACCGGTTGGTCTGCAGGCTCTGGCTGCTGCAACAAGCGAAGAAGAAGACACATTGACTGACGTCTATGAACCGTATTTAATGCAGCTTGGATTTTTAACCCGCACGCCGCGCGGCCGCCTGGCTTCCCGCCAGGCATGGGAACATCTTGGCATCAAATATCCAGAATCTTATCAGAAAAAACTAATTTAATCCGTACGGGCGCCTGCC
>PEYL01000037.1:0-6224 GCA_002774415.1 Candidatus Portnoybacteria bacterium CG08_land_8_20_14_0_20_40_83
AAAAGCGCTCGTTCGCACTCCGTGCTCGCGAAATGCGAATGCGCCCATGCGAATTAAAACCTTAAAATATTCCCTCCAAAAATTAGTATCTAGCATAACTTAACCCAGCCCCGCAATGGGAATTTGCTTTTATTATATCACTTTCCCCCGTCAGATGTGAAGCTGCCCAACCGGCCACCCATCCCCAAACAAAAAACCCCATCAAGATATGGAGATTTTGTTTTAAAATATATTAGTTTAATTGCAGACCGCACTATCATTCAGATTGAATTCTTTCTTTGAGTTCCTTTCTTTTTTAGAATCTTGATATATTCTCTGATCCTCTTGTCGTTATATATCTTAACGGCTTGTTGTATTTCAAAAAAGACTTCTTTGTGTGTGAGTCTAGTAAAATAAGAATCTAGAAAATTACCGATGTGATCAATCTGCTTTAAAATTATGTTTTCTTTTCCCTTATACTCTTCTTTCAGACTCTTTTCTTTAATCATCGGTAATAAGTCACGAATAACCGATAGTTTAATAAACAGGATTGCGAGTCTGTCTATAATCATGCCTGGACTTTCACAACAGAATCGCTCTCGAGGACCAGGTGAAACACCTATTTGATCTGTAATCTCGATATCTATCTTCCTTATCAGATCATTCCTAATTTGATTATTTTTATCTATTTCTTGTTTAGTCGTTGCAACATGCTCTGGACCAAGTTCAGCCATTCTTGCCAAATCTTCAAGATTCCATAATTCTTGATTTGTTTTTATATTTGATCACACTAGGTGGTCTAATTTTTCTTTATATTCAGAAATAGCCGATGGGTTATCGATAAAATCAGAAAAAATCTTTGATATTGTTTTTAAGCTCGGCATATTGTTAGTCACTAAATTTTTCAATAAAACTTATATTGGTAAATTTTTTAAGAGAATAATCAAAAACTGCTTTATTTTTGTAATAAGAATTTGGGAATAATCTGACCTCTTTTCCGAGTAATGTAGAGCCTATGGCTATGTGCAACCTGTCGGTGTTTACTTGTGCGTATTTTTGCAAAATTCCAATCAACTCGTCTAGTGGTTTAGTAGCGTATCCATTATACGTTATATCATTATTTGATTTCGGCCACGTGTTCAATATTGACTCAACATCTAATCGGAAGACATTTAGTACGCCATTTCCTGCAGGTATCTGAGAAAATTCATTATAAAATGCACAGTCATGCCACAGATACACTTTACCACGAGTTAGATTATCTTCTAAAAATTTTGCAGAGATTTTTTCTCGACAGAATATTGTTAGATTACTCGAAACATTATTCAGGACTTCAATCTGCTTTTCTCCAAATATTGTATGCGGAAGAATAATTATTTCACCGTATAAAACAGGTTTTTTAATCAAAAAATCTCTGACATCAGAATAATAATCAACAAGATTGCCGCCACCGTCTATAAGCAGCACATTATTATATCTGGGCGAAGAAGTATCTACATAGTGCTCCGTAATATTAAGCGATGAAAGCAGTTTTTTTGTTCCATGCCAAATAAGAGAATCGCCATAATTACCAGGAAACCGAAAGAAGTCGATACTAGTATTTTTATATTTACTCAAATATTTCTTTAAATCCAGCTCTTTCATAATCAGATGATTTTTACACAGAACTCTGTTTTAATCTGCATACAAAGATTTTCGGGCGAAGATATGCGTTTACCGATGTTATAAATTTTAACTCTAATGTTTTTATGATCTTAAGCCTTGATTCCAAGATGATTTGTTTCAAGATTTCGTGCTTGCTCGTGTAAACAGCCAATTTACCTCCATGGTTTAATGTTTCTTGGCAGTATTCGACAAAACACCGATATAGATTTTCCAAATCTTCATTTTTTGATATGGACATACCAAACGGTAAATCAGACGTAATTACATCGAACTTGCCTAGATCAGGCTTGTCAAAAATATCCTTCTCTTTTAGTTGTATTTTTTTTATCAATCCAGCCTTTTTTATATTTTGGATAGCCAAAGAAATACTTTTTTTGTTGTTATCAAAACCAATCAGTTGTTTTAGATTTGGATAACATTGCCCGGCTTCAATAAGTAACGTTGCGCTTCCAGAAAAAATATTTAAATAGGAATTCGCACTCTCTAATTCACATAAAGAATTCACCGCGTACGCAATTGTCGGATCCATCGCGCCACTCATATTTTTTATCTTATAATCTCTAAAAGATAAAGGCCTTGATGTAATTTGAACACCGATTTCCCAAATTTCATCAAGTTTTATGATATGTATTTTCATATCCGACTCTTCTTTCTCGGTTAGTCTGTATGCTTTTTGTATATATTCGGCAATACTGCGGACTCTTGGAGAATCTGAACCAGCACAGATTATTTTAAAAGTCTTAAATTTATCTTTATTTCCACTAATGGCTATTTCTATAAGATTACCTAAGATTGATTTGTGGTTGGAAATATAACGTGGATTATATTTAGAATTTTGCACTACAATATATGCTCGAGAGACGCTCCTTAGGCGTTTGATCACGGTAAGATCTTGCATAAAATCTAAATAAATATAATCACCTTCTTCTTTAATAACACGAAGGTTCGCAGATTGACTTATTTCGTTTAAAACGATTTCTCTTAAGCCAGTGATAAAAGCTAATTTGATTTGTAATTTTGATTTATTCATACATTTAATCTAATTTGATCAAAAACTTTATTAACGCTTATTCTATCCATACAAAATTCCTCGTAGCATTCTAATTCTTCTTTTCTTGAATTATGCTTACAAAGCTTGTGTCTGTTTTTGTCATAAACAGGTACGGTATACTTTGACATGTACATATAGTCCGGGCGAGTCGCCCCAAAGATAATAAATGCTTTCTTTTTAAAACTTTGAGCAATTATTGCAGGACCAGAGTCATTTCCAATAAAAAATCTACAATGTTTAATAAGTGACATCATCTCGCTGAATGAATAATGTTTTTCAAGTATTACACATTTAGTGTCGTATGCATCCTCTAATAGATTTGATAATTCAGTGAATTTTTTATATCCCCAATTTCTTTTTTTCTCCTCCCATCGACTTGTAAAGGGAGCAATGAGAATATATTTGCCTTCAACAATGTTATCCCAATTGGTGTTTAGTATTGGAATATCTTTGATGTCTACTTCACCAAAGCCGATTGATTCCATATATCCCTGTATGTATGTTTTTTGATTGCTGCTTAGTTCGTAAACCAGCTTTATCATTATGTCGCAATCAATTTCTTGTGAATTAACCTGGCTGTATTTATATACTTTGTCATAGGTATTGAATATTAATTCGGCGTTTTCTATCTCCGTAGCTAAATAAATTTTATCTACGTATTTTGACAAAAATCGTGCAATTGGTTCAGTCCTTATCACATCACCCAAAATATGCCTTCTCATAGCCTAGCTTATTAAATGCAATTTTTAAAGCTTCTTTTGTTGCTGAAGTGCCAAATCCTTTGCCCCAGTATTCTTTCTCTCCAATGACTATATGCATTTCAAAAGTAGATTTATTTTTATGAGTAATTGAAACATTTCCGATTGGTTTTTTGTCTAATAAAATCAAGTAATTATGATTTTTGGCAGAATTGAGCATTTTAAAGAAATACCCTTTTAGGATATCATCACTTTTTTCATAAACCCCACTTGTCAGTTTGACAAGCTCTTTGTTTTTCCACCATTTTAAGAAATACTGCCAATCTGATTTTAAAATTTTTCGTAACTGAATAATATTATTAATCATATTTCTTTCTCGCTTCCCCAGAATAGCTTTTTGTCTTTGAGCCATTGGAGGATTGCTTGTTTGAGGGCAATGGGTTCGACGGACTCCCCTGCCAGCTTGTTTATGCCTGTCCAGAAAAAATCAATATGGTCTTCATTTGAGATTGAAGAATGATTTTGCGGTTTAACGGCGAAGACAAGATTTATTTCGTGATGTCTGTTTCCGTTTTCGGAAAACATATTTTCGATTGTGCCGATATAATCAATCTTATCAGTTTCAATATTAAGCTCTTCTTTGAGCTCCCGTTCCAACGCCTGCTGGGCGGTTTCGCCAAATTCAATATGCCCGCCGGGCAGGAAATAATAATCAGCACTCTTCTTTTTGCAAAGCAGGATTTTATCTTTGTCCAGAATTACTGCTCTGGTGATGATTTCAATGTTTGGCATATTTTAATATGTTTTCTTATTATTTTTTCACCTCGCCCAATAGACAATAATGCCTCCCGCTGTCAGACGTCCAGATTCTTTGAATTTTGAAAGCCTTGAATTCTTTTTTGATACCTTTTTTGTCAAAAAGATAATGCGACAAGCCCTTTTCTCCTCCTTCAATTGGAGTATAGGTTCTTATTGCGATTATTTTATATGATACCTTTTGCTTCCCGTGTCTCTCAATTATTATCGGTCGTTCCGGATCGTATTTTCTGATTCGTCTTTTCCTTAAATTGATAAATATTATCCCGCCAGGCTTCAATACTCTTTCAATTTCTTTTATCGCTTTTTTTATATTCTCTATTTTTCCATGATGAATTGTATGGGTAGAAATTACTGCGTCAAAAAAATCATCTTTGTATGGCAGTCTTTCGTAGATTGAGCCGATTTTGAAATTCGCTTTTAAGCCTTCTTCTTTCAGCCATTCTTTGGTCTGCCTTATTCCCTCTTCGGCAATATCATAACCATAGACATCGAAACCATTCTTGGCAAGATAAACGACGTGTCTTCCGGTCCCGCATCCCAGATCCAGAATTCTTTTCACGCCGCGTTTTTTGAAAATTTCGGCGGCCTCTATTATTTCCTTTTTGGGTTTCATAAAAACCCGCCCCTTTTCTTCAAATATTTTATTCCACTGTTTCATTTTTGAATCAAATAATCCTCAATTACTTTAATATCCGATAAATCTTTTTCTCTCGCCAGTTTCTTTTTCCAGACGATTAAATCTTCCAGCTTGATGAATTTTACGCCATCAATATTGTCCGCTCTGTCAATAACTTCTTCGGCATTATCAATCAGAGAATTCCAGGCGGCAAAAATTTCAACATCGCCGATATTTATTTGGCCCGGCTTAAATTCTTTGTGTTTTCCTTTCAGTTCCTCAAAAAATTCATCTTTCACGGCTATGTCTATGTCTTTTGCCTCCTTTAGCCCTCTGATTGTCATTGGCCCGCTGCCAAAAACAGCATATGAGCCTGGTAGGAAGCCAAGAGATTTTACTTTTTTAATAATCTCGTTCATGTCTATTTTATTTAAGCCGATGATCAAGTAACCAGTCAATGTCTTATTTCAGGGTAATTTTTAGCATATTTCATTCCATTACAATATATTTTACTTTACCTTAAATCAAAAAAGCCATCAACAGATGGGGAGCAGAAGTTTCAATGGGATACTTAATTAATGGCTAATGGCGGTTGATATCAAAAGTTGCTTCTTGCCAGGTATCTTTTTCAATCTGGAGACCGAAAACCGTCGTCCAAAAATTCAGAACTTTCTCAAACCAAACGCCTCGTCGAGGATTTTTAACAACTTCTTTTATTTCTTCTTCGGAATATATCTCAAAAAGTTGTTTTAGATCATCCGGATGGCCATGATTCAGGACTTGTGTAATAATTTCTGTTCTATCTTTTTCTGCATCCATTTTGTCTATGTCATAAGACCAAAGCGCCCTTTGAAAACTTTTTGGTATTTTTTTTATTTTTTTCATAGTAATTTTTTAAAGTTGTTTGCTTCTTTTGCAAGATATTTTTTTATTTCTTTCCAGTCTGGTTTCTGCAGCATCACAAGCCGACTTTTATCCGAATCATTATCTGCGTCTTGAAAATAGACTAGTCCCTGCAGGCCAACGTAAATATTAAATGCTGGATACTTTTCCCTTGCAAATTTCATAATTTGCTCCAAGCCAAATTCTTTGATCAAAAAATAGATATCAACGAAATCTCTTCTCTTGCCTCTTTGGGAAATAGCCAGTATTTTCATAGCGGCAATATCTTCTTTTGATGCCAAGAGAACCTTCTCAATTCGCAAGGCCGGCCTTATTAGCTTATAAGGATACCAGAAAAAACTCATCTTGATCCCATTTGCGTCTATTTCAAGGGAGTCTTGGGCAACATAAATTTCCTGAGATTTTTGAAATTCTGCGTCAAATTGTTCGCGAAGTTTCCTGGTGTCAAATTTTTTGTCAGTATAAAAATCAAAATCCAACGAAGTGCGGTGGC
>PEYL01000037.1:6396-9062 GCA_002774415.1 Candidatus Portnoybacteria bacterium CG08_land_8_20_14_0_20_40_83
CAAAAATTTCGCTATCTTAAATTTTCTTTGGACATCAGTATGATCTCTTGAATGAATTAAAAACGCAAAGTCCATGCATGCGAAAAGCGCGCCTCCGCACTCCGTGCTCGCGAAATGCGAATGCGCCCATGCGAATTAAAACCTTAAAATATTTCCTCCAAAAATTAGTTGTTAGCATAGTTTTATTATAGCCCAATTTAGGCCGCAAAACAAAAAACCCCATCAACAGAAGGGGGCGTGCGTTTAAAATTTAAAATCCTGCCTACTTTGATTTAATTCCAGCTTTTTTCTCCAAGGCCTCAACCCGTTTTTGTAATTCGACCAGCTCAAAACGATGCGACATTATCCAGGCGTAATTTTATATCTTCATGGCCTTGCTCAAGCGTATCTAGACGTTTATCAAGGCGGTCTATATCGGCCTTTTTGGCAGTTTCTTCAAATCCATTTTTGACCATTGCCGCCAGGTCGCTTATCGTAATATTTTTATTTGTTTTTTTCATTGGCTGCTTTTATTAGCTTTTTATTTTTTAAAAACCTGATTATCGGCTGGCCGCATTTCTGGCATAACTCGGTTTTTCTTAAATAGCCGAATCCCGCTGTGATGGGCTCGCCTTTTATAGTTCTCTTGCAGATGTCGCATTTGCTTACCAGCATGCCTCCATTATATGCCTGTAAAGAAAGCCGTCAAGTTCAAAATCAGAGCGCTGTTTTTTATTCCACTTTCTGTATCGCCGTCTGCAATTCCCAGAAATTGCGGTAGATGCCTTCAGGGTTTTGCATGAGTTCCTGGTGGGTGCCCATTTCGGCGATTTTGCCTTTTTCAAGCACAATAATTTTGTCGGCATTCATTACGGTGCTTAATCTATGGGCGATGACAAAAGTGGTGCGGCCTTTAACAAGGTTGGCCAGCGCCTCCTGGACCAGTTTTTCGGAAGAGGAATCAAGGGCCGAAGTGGCTTCGTCCAGGATTAAAATCTTGGGATCGCGCAAAATCGCCCGAGCAATGGCAATGCGCTGTTTTTGTCCGGTTGAAAGCTTGATGCCACGCTCGCCCACCACCTGCTCATATTGGCCGCTGAATTTTTCGATAAACTGATGAGCGTTGGCGGCTTTTGCCGCTTGGATTATTTTCTCAGCCGGCGCTTCGGGACTGCCGTAGGCAATGTTGTTTTTAACCGTGTCGTTGAAAAGCAGAATTTCCTGCGGCACGACGGCAATCTAGTTGCGTAGCCATTTAAGATTTAATTCTTCCAAATTAATATCATCAAGCAGTATCTGGCCGGTGTTCGGCTTAAAATATCTGGATATCAAATCGGCGAAAGTCGTTTTGCCGACCCCGCTCTCCCCGACCAAAGCCACTGTTTGGCCAGGTTCCGCTTCCAAGCTGATATTTTTTAAAGTCATTTTGTCTTTGGTGTAGCCAAAAGAAATATTTTTGAATTCAATTTTGCCTTGGATATATTCGGGCACGATCCCTTTTTTCTCGGCGATTGGCTCAGTCGGTTCTTCCAACAAGGCCAGCACCCGGTTGATAGAAGTCATGCCGGCCCGTAGGGTCCGGTAATTATCGCCCAGCCGGCCGAACGGCCGATAGGCCATATTGATATAGCCGATGAACATGACCAGCTGGCCCGCGGAAAGCCGGCCTTTGTCTAACATAAACAGAGCGCCGGAAAATATCGCCATAAAGCCCAGGCCGAAGACCAATTGTTGCCAGAAATTCAGATCGCGCCAATAGGAAAGATATTTTTTGTATTCAGCCGTGGCTCCGTAGCGGAAGTTTTTGATCATTTTCTTTTTCTCCAGTTCCTCCGTTGTTGATGATTTGACGGTTTGGATATTCAAAATGGCGTCGTGCAAATCGCCGTAGGCTTGCTCGTAGTTTTCATTGATTTTTTCCTGCGAGGTGATGATGGGTCCGGTTTTTTTGACGGAAACAAAAGCGTAGAGAATGAGAATCAAGAAAAGCATTAAGGTCAGCTGCCAATTGATGAACGAGGCGATCACTAATGCCGCAATCAAGGTTAGGAACATCGGGGTGACGAAAAAGACCACTTGGTTGATGATGCCTTCCAAAAAATCGCTGGCCCGGTTGATCTTGCGGATGATCTCGCCGATCTTCTTCTGTTTGTGGAACGAAAGCGGCAAAGACATTAAATGCGCCGAAGTTTCAAACAGAATGTCGTCAGCCGCGTCCAGCGCCACGGCCGAGCCGCGGTCAAAGCTGTAGCGCGAAGCCCAGTCGCTAAATAAAGTGATGGCCAGCCAGAGCGCCAGGCCCCCTAAGATCAGAGGCAACGAATGGCCTTTGATGACAAAGTCAACAAGACGGCCATAGATATATGGAGTAAAGGCTGAGGCGCCGGCGTTGATGACCGCCACTATCGCCACGAGCCAGACTTGTTTGCGATATGGAAGAAGATATCGCCAGATTGTTTTAACGTCTTTGGTTAAAGCCATGGAAGTTTGATTAATATTTTCAGTTCACCCCCACACTCATTCCATTGATACATTTTCTTATTTCAACATTGAGCGGCGAAGTCGCTTCGCCAGGTAGAGAAGCAAAGCTCTACTACCTGGCTTCGCTCTCCGGTCTCGGAAATTGAAAGCGCATTGGCGGAATAAGTGTGGGGGTAAAAAACCCGCCAAAAAGCGGGATTTTATAT
>PEYL01000017.1 GCA_002774415.1 Candidatus Portnoybacteria bacterium CG08_land_8_20_14_0_20_40_83
AGAAAGGAAAAGTCAAAGAGTTTTGGTTCGCCTCGCTGAAGCTCCGGCGAAGCGGGCCGCCTGCGGCGGCGAAATGCGCTATGCCCCGTAGTAAGCTTTGCTTTACTACTGGGGTTCGAACTATTTTAAGAATACAGCACAAAAATTCAAAATCACTCCTCAAGGAGTGATTTTTTAAATAATTTAAAATATATATTTATTCTTCTCCCAAATAAGTCCTTTTTTTCTTTAAAACCATAATCCCCACTAATGGCAAAACCAGCCATAAAAATTGCGCCAGCGGATCGGCAAAGAATTGTCCCAGCTGCCCCAAATCACTTTGTATTCCAAGAGACAAAAATGAAATTACAACGCTTGTCAAAAAGCCGAGTTCCAAAACACCCAAAATTGCAACTTGCCAGAATTTAGAACTTCCGCGGCCAGAAATGCGCAAGGTCCCGCTTAATCCCGAATGTGGCGCAACAAAAAAAATTGCCAAAATTATGGCAAAAAATAAAAATATCTGCATGTTAACATCGGCCGTGCCCTCTGTTCCAAGAAAAACTTTCCAAGGGATGAATTTTGTAATAATCAAAGAAAGATAAGCAGACAAAATAATCAGGCCTAATCTGTTTTTGCCAAGCACTATTCCAAAAGCAGCTCCTCCTGCCAAAAAAACCAAAATAAGCAGCCAGTTGCCGCCCAGATTGATACTGCTAATTATATCAGAAAAAAAACTCATCCTCCTAAGAAATATTGAGGCGAGGGAATTATTTCTAAAACGCTCAAACCGACGAGCGGGCATGGTATTCCGCCTTTCGCGAGAGGCGGGACGAGCGAGGAGGTTTGGCGAGTAAAATTTTACACGCTGGGCAAAATTTTACGTTTTTGGAAATAGTTCCCGAGCCGATAGTTATTCCAGCTCCCTTTTTAATTCTTCCAGAAGCTGTTTTGCTTTTTTAGAAACTTTCCTGGGAGTTTTTATTTTAATTTTCACCAGCATGTCGCCCGAACCCCGACCATGCAAATGCGGCATTCCCTTATCTTCCAATCGAATACGCATACCGCTTTCAATCCCTTCAGGGATTTTTAATTGGACTGCCCCCGAAAAAGTTGGTATCTCTATTTTATCACCAAGCACTGCCTGCGTAAAGCTAATTTCAAGGTTAAAATATAAATCATCCCCTTTTCTTTCAAATATTTTATGCGGCTTTACGTGAACAATCAGATACAAATCGCCCGGCGCGCTTCCGTATAGCCCCGCTTCTCCCTGGCCTCTAAGCGAAATAACCTGCTGGTCTTGGATACCGGCCGGAATTTTTACGGAAATCGTTTTGTAATCTTTTATTCGTCCATCGCCTCCGCATTGCGAGCAAACTTTTTCCGGCTTTTTTCCGGAACCGCGGCATTCAGGACAAACTCTAACCTGTGAAAAAGAGAAAAATCCTGCGCTTCTTGTTTGTTCTATTTGACCCTTCCCTTTGCATCTTGAACAATCTTTGATTGCGCTGGCGGGCTCGCCTCCCAAGCCGCCACATTTTGGGCAAACAACGCCTTTGTAAATATTAAATTCTTTTTCAACGCCACGGGCTGCCTCTTCTAAAGTAATTTCTGCGTCAATTGAAATATCCTGGCCTCTTTTTTTGCGCCCAGAGCCGCCGGAGCGACCCGGGACGCCCCCAAAAACTTGTTCAAATATCTCGCCCAAATTGCCAAAATCAAATTCTTGTCCTTGCCCAAAGGCATTGAAAGCGTCCGCATAACTTGAAAAGTCGCGGAAATCGTTAAAACCGGAAAATCCGCCGCCAGCCCGCGCCTGCTCAAAAGTCGCTCCAAATTTGTCATATTGGGTTCGCTTTTGAGGATCGCTTAAAACCTGATAAGCTTCGTTAATTTCCTTGAATTTTTCAGCGTCTCCGCCCTTGTCAGGATGATACTTTTGAGCAAGCTTGCGGTATGCCCGCTTGATTTCGTCAGGCGAAGCACCCCGCGACACCCCTAAAATTTCGTAATAGTCTTTTGGCATTTTTGATGAGAATTAAGAATAACTTCCCGCCATGGCAAAAATTTTATCAGAAAATCGAGATGAGCCGAGCGTTCAAAAATCGCGTGCTATGCCTTTGGGCCGCGCCGTTAGGCGCGGTGCATAGCGATTTTAGCGAGGCAAATCCGATTTTCTTAAAATTTTATGCCCTGGCGGCAGTCTTTTCGCCACTTTTCTGCTGCCAGAAAAGTGGCTTAAAAAAATTTTAAAACTCTAAAGTCTCCTTTTCCACCATCTCTTTTTTTATATTTACCCATCCCATTTTTTTCATTATCAAAAAAATTAAATTTACCAATCCGATAGCCAGCCAGATAAAGACAAAAGCGACTGCTACCAAGCTAAAAAATACTGCAATGCCGATTCCGTAGGACAAATATTGTTTATATGGTTTAAGGAAAAAGTTGAGCTGCTGATTGATGGTGTCATAAAGTTTGTCTTGCGCTTCTTTGGAAAAAGCAGTATCAATTAAAATTTCTTTATTCAAAACCCCAGTATTTTTTAATTCATTTATATTTACCATCGGCATACCAGGAATATTAAAAACGGACGGGATAGACTGATCCTGGATTTGACTGTTAAAAACACCAATCATTGTATTTAATACAACATTAAAAAGGGGCCTGGGAATTTTCACTTCTACGCTTAAGCGCTGGGTTGCCGGAGAAAAATATAATGCAAGAGAAACAGTCAGCGCCAAAACAATAAAAATCGCCTTAAGAGAGGTTTTTAAAATTTGACTCGGAATAATTTTAATCCTGACTTTTTTCTCCTTGATTGCCTGCCCAGCGGCCAAAATTGTAACGCCCAATCCTAAGGCTAAAACAACCAAATACGGCCATTTTATTCCAAACACAAAAAGAAAACCAACTGATATTAACAAAAAGGCTAAAAGAGCAAAAACCAAATCATTAAATAATATAATTGCTATTCCGAATAACGCAATGACTATTATAAAAATTAACGAAGGAGCTATCCAGAAAGTTCCGTAGTTTGGCGAATCTCCGAGCAAATTTTTTCCCAAATTCAGCCAGCCCAAAAAAGAAAAAACGGTAATTAAAACTAAGAGGGCGATATAAATAATTTTTTGTTTAGGCATTTTTTATATTACTTTTATGCCTGCCCGCCAATAACCAAAGTGAGTAATTGATATTACAAAATTTACGTTGTTCTGCGCGATTTACTCAATATTACCAACTAATCATTATTGGCTTTGGTAGGCGGACTGCCAAAAAAGTAACTTTGGGGCCGCCGTCAAAAGGCGGCATTTAAAAATAATATAGTGACCACCGTCAAAAACAGCAGCCACTAATTATTTTAACATAGATAAATCGGCTAGACTATGCGCCCGCGCGGAGCGCGGGCGCATCAATGAATCACCCTGCGGCAAGCCGCAGGGTATCCAAGAACAAGTGATTGTATTGAAAACCTACGGTTTTCAAACTTTCCCTTCAAGGACACCCCGTGGCAAGACCACGGGGAATACCTAGTTCAAAAAATTATTTCTTTTCTTCAAACTGGCCTTCAATTGTGCCATCATCTTTCTTTTTGTCGTCTTTTTTTGGTTGCTCTCCGCCTTTTGCCTGCTCGGCTTGAGCTTTATACATCTGCTCCCCGATTTTTTGCACCGCCTGGCTAAGTTCGTCCATCGCCTTTTTTATGGCGGAATCATCATTTCCATCTTTAACTTTTTTAAGTTCAACTAATTTATCTTCAATTTCTTTTTTGTCTTGGCTAGAAACTTTTTCTCCAAATTCACGCAAAGTTTTTTTGGTTGTGTAGATTAAGGCATCTGCTTGGTTACGTAAATCAATAACTTCTTTATGTTTCCTGTCCTCGGTTGCGTGGACTTCTGCTTCTTTTTTCATCCGCTCAATTTCTTCTTTTGAAAGTGCAGAAGTATCTTTTATTGTAATATTCTGCGTTTTCCCTGTTGCCTTGTCTTTTGCCGTTACGGTCAAAATGCCATTGGCATCGATATCAAAAGTGACTTCGATTTGCGGCAGACCTCGGGGCGCGGGCGGAATCCCATCCAAAATAAACCTTCCAAGGGTTCTGTTATCCTGGGCCATCGACCGCTCACCCTGCAAAACATGAATTTCAACCGAGGGCTGGCTATCCGAAGCAGTTGAAAAAATTTGGCCTTTTGATGTCGGAATAGTCGTGTTACGCTCAATCAATGGCGTAGCAACTCCGCCCAAAGTTTCAATTCCAAGAGTCAGAGGCGTCACATCAAGCAGCAAAACCTCTTTCATGTCGCCCCCAAGCACCGCTCCTTGGATTGCCGCGCCCAAAGCCACGCATTCCATCGGATCAACCCCTCTTTCAATTTTTTTACCGACATAATCTTCAACAAATTTTTGGACAATCGGCATTCTGGTCGGCCCCCCAACCATTATGATTCTCGTAATATCGGCCGGAGTCAGTTTGGAGTCAGAAAGTGCAGTCTCCAGCGGACCGCGGCATTTTTCAATAATCGGCTTTATCAATTCTTCTAGTTTTGCGCGCGTTATTTTCATGGTTAAGTGTTTCGGTCCCGAAGCGTCGGCGGTAATAAATGGTAAATTAATATCGGTTTCCAAAGTTGAACTTAACTCAATTTTTGCTTTTTCCGCCGCCTCTTTTAAACGAACCATCGCCATTCTGTCTCCTCTTAAATCAATGCCTGAATTTTTTTTAAATTCATCCGCTATATAGTTTGTCAAAACTTCATCCATATCCGTTCCGCCAAGCTGGGTGTCGCCAGATGTTGAAATAACTTCAAATACTCCTCCGCCAAAATCCATAATTGTTACATCCAGAGTACCGCCGCCAAAGTCAAAAACCAGAATTTTTTCCTCTTTACCTGCTTTATCTATTCCATAAGCCAAGGCAGCGGCTGTCGGCTCATTTATGATTCTGACAACTTCCAATCCCGCAATCGCTCCCGCGTCTTTTGTTGCCTGGCGCTGAGCGTCATTGAAATACGCCGGCACGGTTATAACTGCCTTTTCAATATGAGTACCCAAATACGATTCAGCGTCGCGCTTTATTTTTTGCAAAATAAATGCAGATATTTGCTGGGGTGTATATTCTTTACCGGCTTGCCCTGAGCCCTGAGCGTTAGTCGAACGGGTCAAAGGGACCTTAACTTTGTAATCCGTTCCCATTTTGCGCTTGATAGCGGTGATTGTTCCTTCCGGATTTGTCACTGCCTGGCGTCTGGCCGGCTCGCCGACCAAAAGTTCGCCGTCTTTCCCAAAAGCGACATAAGACGGAAACGCTTTCCCTCCCAAGGTTGTGCCCTCGGCCGATGGAATAATGGCGGGTTTCCCGCCTTCCACCACTGCCGCGGCTGAATTAGATGTTCCTAAATCAATTCCGATAATTTTTGGCATAATTCTTTTAAATTCTAAATCCTAATATCTAAATCCTAAACAAATTCTAAATTCCAATTCTCAAAATTCTAAACTTTTTTATTTTGTGATTTGGGTTTTGGTTATTGGAATTTGTTTAGAATTTCGGATTTCGAATTTCGGATTTATAAATTAATTTTTTTATTATGATTTTTATTTCCTCACCCTCACCTTTGCTACTCTCAACAATTTGCCGTTAAGCATATATCCTTTCTGTATCTCTCCCGAAACTATTTCGCCGCTATGTTCTTGCTCTCCTTCTTCGCATTCCACCACTTCATGCAATTGCGGATTAAATTTTTCATTAACTGATTTTATTTCTTCCAGACCATGTTTTTTTAAAACTGTGTGCATCTGATTTTTCAATGTCAGCAAGCCCTGATCTTTGGGATTTGACGCGATTGCCGCGTCAAGACTATCCAAAACAGATAAAATATCTTTCATTAAGCCTTCACCCAGTATTTTTGACCATTCGGCTAATTGCTCTTCGTTTCTGCGCTTAAAATTTGCAAAATCAGCCTGCGCTCGCTGCCAGCCGTCTAAATATTTTTGCTTTTCTACCCGGCATTCTTTTAGTTTTTTGCGCAAATTTTCAATAATTATTCTTGCATTATCCTCGTTTGCTTCATCATAAATAATGCCTTCCTCGTCTTTTGGAGGCTCGCTTTTTTTTCCTTCAATATCTTTTAATTTTTCCTCTTCCATCATAATTTATTTAATCTAAATGAATTTGGGCTTAAATGTCTTCTATCATCTTTTTTGCTTCTTGCACCAAAAAAATATTTCTAACATAGTTCATTCTTTTTGGGCCGAGTATCCCGATAAATCCTTTCCTATCTTTTTTTTCATAATTAGAAATAACTAAACTGCATTTTTTAAAATCCTCAATTGGATTTTCTTCGCCAATAAAAATTTCCATTTCTTCATCCAGCCGGCTGAACAAATTATTAATTTTCTTTCCAAAATAATCAAAGCCGCGCAAAATATCCGCCACACTTTGCGGCTGGCAAAGCTCAATGTCTTTAAGAAGAGACGAAAATCCTGCTTCGTGAAAATCCGACTCCTCGCCGAGAAATCCGCTGAATCCCAAATTATGAGAAAAGTCCGCTAAAATTTGGGCCATCTGACGAGAAAATATATCATTATCATCAAATTTCCTCAAGTCCTTCCTGATCCGTTCCTCGTCTTTCAGATGGAGCTCCTTTTTCCCCAATAGCTTATTAACAAATAAACGATAAGCCTTTGTCGTCGGCACTCGACCGGCTGAAGTATGGGGCTGCATGAGCAAACCATCTTCGTCCAATTTAAGCATTTCTGATCTGATTGTTGCTGGACTCAAATCAAAATGATATTTTTCAACCAAAACTTGCGAAGCGACAGGTTCGCCTGTCATTTGATATTCTTTGATAATAAATTCCAAAATATTTTGCTGGCGCGTATCCATATAGTTAGCAGTCTATGTGTTAGATTGCTAATCCATTATAGCTCCCTGTGGATTGTTGTCAAGGGTAAAAATGATATAATTAAAATTGATTAAAAATACATGGAACAAATTGAAAAAAACAGCATTACGTGGTTAAACCTTGCCAACCCCAAGACTAATGATTTACTGTTTCTAAAAGATAAATTCCGCCTGAGCTCGTCTATCCTGAGCCAGTTGCCTATTCCCATTAAAAGACCCAAGATTGAAGAGTATTCCGATTATTTATTTTTGGTATTGCATTTTCCGGTTTTTAATCCAGAAACTCGCCAGACCGTTCCTACCGAACTTGATTTTGTTATCACGCACAAGGCTATTATTACTATCTACCAAGATCCCATCCCGATGTTGGAAAATTTTTTTTATGAATGCCTTCATAGCGAAACAACTCAACAAGATTATTTTCAGCGCACCGGATATTTGCTTTTTTGCATTTTGGACAAACTGATTGATTCTTGTTTACCCATGCTCGATCATATACAAGAAAACGTAGATAAAATTGAAAATAAAATTTTTCAAGGGCAAGAACGCGAAATGCTGAGTGAAATTGCGATTGTAAAAAGAGACATTATTGATTTTAGAAAAACAATCAAGCCCCAACGTTCGGTCCTGGAAATTATAGCCCAAAAGAGTAACCGTTTTTTTGAACATAATCTTGATTTTATATCTCAAGAAGTGATAGGCTCAAATATCAGAGTCTGGAACACTTTGGAAAATCTTAAAGATATGATTGAGGCAATTGAAGAAACAAACAATTCTCTTCTTTCTTACAAAACAAATAATATAGTAAAGGTTTTAACCTTGTTGTCTTTCATTAGTTTCCCATTAAGCTTAATTGCCAGTATTTTTGCAATGAATACCGCTCTTAATTATACCTTGGTTAGAAATGTCTACGCTTTTTGGCTCATTTTAGCCGGCATGGGACTCGTCACTATTTTGATGTTTATTTATTTCAAGCGTAAAAAGTGGATGTAGAAAATGGCTTATGGCAAATAGTATATAGCCAATAGCTTAAAATGCTAAAATTATATAATACCCTAACAAGAAAAAAGGAAGAATTTCAGCCCATCCGCCAAACGGCGGACAAGAAGGTGGGTTTTTATTGTTGCGGGCCGACGGTTTATTGGTATGCGCATTTGGGCAATTTTCGGACTTATATTTTTGCAGATATTTTACGCCGAATATTGGAATATAACGGTTATAAAGTAAATTATATAATGAATTATACAGATGTCGGGCATTTAACTTCCAACCAAGATTCCGGCGATGACAAAATGGAAAAGAGCGCTAAGCGCGAAGGAAAAACCGCCTGGGAAATTGCTGATTTCTATATCAAGGCCTTTAAAAAAAATGCCGAAGCTCTGAATATTTTAAAACCGACTCAAACGCCCCGCGCTACAGACCATATAGACGACCAAATTGAACTTATAAAAATTTTGGAAGAAAAAGGGTTTACATATAAAACTAAGGACGCTATATATTTTGATACGTCAAAATTAAAAAATTACGGAAAACTGGCCATGCTTGATGCTCAAGGATTAAAAGCCGGGGCGCGAGTTGAAATGGCCGAAGGGAAAAAAAATCCGACAGATTTTGCGCTCTGGAAATTTTCGCCCAAAGACAAAAAAAGGCAAATGGAATGGAATTCTCCCTGGACCCCTCCTGGCGTCCGGGGTAAAGTTAAGGGTTTTCCCGGCTGGCATATTGAATGTTCGGCTATGAGCCGAAAATATCTGGGAGAACAATTTGATATTCACGGCGGGGCAATTGATCTTATTCCTATTCACCATACCAATGAAATCGCCCAGTCAGAAGCCGCCTACGGAAAAATTCCAGCCAGATTTTGGATGCACGGCGAATTTTTATTGATAGATGAAGGTAAAATGGGAAAGTCAGAAGGGAATATTTTCACGCTAGAGACTCTGATTGACAAAGGATTCAATCCCCTTGCCTATCGCTATCTGGTTTTAACGGCTCACTATCGTTCAAAACTTAATTTTACTTGGCAGAGTCTGGAAGCGGCCCAGAGCGCGCTCAACAATCTTTACCAAGCTTTCAGTAAATATCCCGAAGACGGAAAAATTTCCAGAGAATACAAAAAAGAATTTGAGGAAACAATCAGTGACGATTTGGATATGCCAAAAGCTATGGCGTTAGTCTGGAAATTAATAAAAGACGAAAAGGTTTCGGATCGGGACAAAAAACAGACTTTGCTTGATTTTGACAAAGTTTTAGGACTTGGCCTGGATAAAATTAAAAAAATAGAAATCCCAGATGAAATAAAAAGATTAGTAAAACAGCGTGAAAAATTACGGCAAGAGAAAAAATGGAAAGAGGCGGACGAAGTTAGAAAAAAAATTGATGAACTGGGTTATCAAATAGAAGATACAAAAGAAGGCCCAGAAATAAAAAAGGGAGGCTAAAATTACAGTCTCCTTTTTTAAAATTTCATTATTTTTCTTTGATGATAATCATCAGCCGCCTCCCATCTTTTGGGAGGATTATTTTTTCTTTGTCCTCCTCAACACGAAGAGAAATCTCGTTACCACAAAAATCTATTCTAGCACACAGCTCTTTTTCTTTGAGAGATGAAATGAGATTCTGCTCTTCGTATTTTCTTTTCCCTTCTGGAATTAATCTGATTCTAATCCGACTTTCGCTTATATCTAATAATTTTGCTTCCATAATCCCTCCTTTTTTTGTAAAATAACTTCTCCCCATCATATTAACAAATTAACCGTTTTGTCAATATTGCGGAGGGTTTCAAAAATATTATATACTGGGGTAATGCCATAGGGTACGCCCCGCCTCTAAAAAAGAGGCGGGGCGCGCAAAATTCAAAAACTCTTATGCCCAATCAGACAGAATCAATCCAAAAAATACCTCCTCAAAATATTGAAGCGGAACAATCCGTTTTGGGATGCTTGATGCTGGACAAAAATGCAATTATAAAAGTGGCAGACATTTTAAAGCCCGGGGATTTCTACCGCCAAGTGCATAACAGCATTTTTGAAATAATGATTGAACTTTATGAAAAAGGAGAGCCGATTGACCTTCTAAGTATGACCAACAGACTTGATGAAAAAAAACTTTTGGAAGAAATTGGCGGACCCAGCTACTTAACGAATTTGGTTAATATGGTGCCGACCGCCGCCCATATCTCCCATTACGCAAAAATCGTCCACCGCAAAAAAGTCTTAAGAGATCTAATTCAAATTTCCCAGGATATTTCTCAGCTTAGCTTTTCGGAAGAAAAAGACCTTGAATATATTTTGGACGAGGCAGAACAAAAAGTTTTCCAAATTTCCCAAAAATCATTAGCTCAAGATTTTTTACCGGTTAAAGACGCGCTAGAAGAAGCTTTTGACAGAATCGAAAAACTCCATCGGGGCGAAGGAGCGATGCGAGGCGTGCCGACCGGATTTGGCGATCTTGACAATTATCTTTCCGGTCTGCAAAAATCCGATCTAGTTATTTTGGCGGCCAGGCCATCGCTTGGCAAAACAGCCATGGCGCTTGATATTGTCAGGCATGTTGCCGTCCGCCAAAAAATTCCTGTCGGCATATTCAGCCTAGAAATGTCAAGACATGATGTCGTGGACAGACTCTTGGCTGCCGAAGCAGGCGTTGACTTATGGAAATTAAGAACCGGCAAACTTTCTTCCGAAGGATTAGATAATGATTTTTCACGGATCCAGGAAGCAATGTCCTCTTTGTCCCAAGCGCCGATTTTTATTGATGACGCGCCTTCGCCGACCGTGTTACAAATGCGCACTATGGGCCGCCGCCTTGAGGCGGAAAATAAATTGGGCTTGATAGTTATTGATTATCTGCAGTTAATTCAGCCCAGAATCAATTTAGAAAGCATGGTTCAACAGGTTACGGAAATTTCCCGCTCATTAAAAGGTTTGGCCAGAGAATTGGAAGTGCCTGTTCTGGCAGTTTCTCAGCTTTCGCGCGCAGTTGAAGCGCGGCCCGACCAAGTTCCCCGTCTGTCAGATTTACGCGAATCAGGTTCCATTGAACAAGACGCGGATGTCGTGCTTTTTATCTATCGCGAAGATAAAACCAAAAAAGATTCCAGCCGCCCCAATATTGCCGATATTTTTATTGCCAAGCACAGAAATGGCCCGATCGGCAAAGTAGACCTTTATTTCAATGAGTCACAAGTGAGCTTTAAGAATCTAGAGCGTCATTTTGGGGAATAGTTAAACGTTTATAGTTTATAGCGGCGCATTTCGTCAAAAAGGTTTAGCGTTTTTGGTTAATAACCCAAAGACCATAAACCTAAAACGATACGGGCGGCGCTAAACCATAAACCATGACCATAAACGGAGACTAAAAGCACTATCTAAAAATGCTGCCCAACTCCCTCAAAAATCTCATAGATCATTTTTCCAAACTTCCCGGCATTGGCCAGCGAGCAGCCACTCGTTTGGTTTTTTTTCTTTTAAACCAACCTCCTCAGGATTTAAAAGATTTTGCCCAATCAATAATTGAACTCAAAACAAAAACTAAAATCTGCCAAAATTGCTTTAATTTAAGCTCCGAAACTTTGTGCGCCATCTGTTCTGACAAAAAACGCAATCCGCTGATAATTTGCGTTGTTGAAGATATTTTAGATATTATTCCGCTTGAGCGTACCCATCAATTTAATGGCTTATACCATGTGCTTGGCGGCCTTATTTCGCCCACCGAGGGTTTAACGCCTGAAAAATTAAAAATAAAAGAATTGGTGGCGCGAATAAAAAAACACCCCGAACAAGTTGAAGTAATTCTTGCTTTTAATCCGACAGTTGAGGGTGACGCCACGGCTTTATACCTTGAACGCATTTTAAAACCGTTGGGCGCCAAAATAACGCGTCTGGCGCGCGGTTTATCCGCCGGCGGCGATCTGGAATACACCGACGAAGCAACGCTGATAAACGCGCTGAAAAATAGACATTAATTAAAAACGTCACGCACAAGGTTATTAATTTATTCCATCATCCCAAAACTTATAACTATTTATCTCCCAAAATCTCGTATTAGTTACGATCGTGAGCAATACGAGATTTTAAAAATATAGCATAAATAAACGCGCTGAAAAATAGAAAATAACACGCCAACGCGTGTCATCCTGAACGAAGCGAAGGATCTCCGGCGAATGGCCAGCTTAGCTGGCCGAATGCCGGCAACGGAGTCCCCGCATACGCGGGAGATTTCTCGTCGCTTCACTCCTCGAAATGACAATCAGTAAACCCCGCTAGAAAGGACGGGGCTTTTACCTCACCCCTTTGTATCGGTTAACCTCGTTAGAAAGGACGAGGCTTTCTATCGAGGTTAAGATTATTTCACCCCGTTAGAAACTTTGTTTCTAACGGGGTTCATCCCTGCCATAAATGGCGGAGTTTTCTAACGGGGTAAAAAAATAACCTTGGTTATTTTTGACCAAGGTTATTTTATTAAAAATCATTTAATAATGAAATTTTGAAGGGGAGGAGTCCAATCCTGAGCTCGGAGCCTTTTTCCACATGACGGACAAAATAATATTTCATCTGATTCAACCCCATCTGTCGTGACCACCGATAGAAATATTTCTTTCTTAGCACAATATACTACTCCATAATCATCTTTAACGCACATGCCCGGTAATTTTATAAGATTCGGATTTACTTTTATTTCAATCCAACTGCCGCCCCTTGGTTCCTTTATAAACCAGAAATGAAAATGGACTTTGCCTAGATCAGATCGAAATGGAGGCCCAACGGTGGTAACTCTAATAGCCGTGCCGCTTCTAATCTTTTTACATCCAAATTCATTCTCGATGCACTTCTCTAATACTAAACTTTTCTTCAGCCGAAACCACATCCCCAATCACCTCCTTTTAAATTTAATCACTCCTATTGCCCAGAACATTGATCATCAATGAAAAATATTCCGTCATACCCTAACCGACTCTGCTCTGCTTCTACTTTTTCAATCGCCAATACTTCTTTGGTAATCTGCGGAATTTTTTCAATCCTCTTTTCCAGTTTCCATCCTCCATCAAAATAACTTATTTCTTTAACTTCTAAACCGCAGACCTCGCACCATTTAGTTACCTCAAGATTGCCCAAAGAAACAGAACTGCTCATTGTAATCAAACTGTGCTTTTTTCCATAACGGCATTTTTCTACATCCATTTTTTTCCCTCCTTTCTTAAGAACTAATTTAAAACACCGCTCTCCGCGATGTTTTAGCTGACAATTTTTGTAATTTCCACCAGCGAAAACGGCTGGCGGTGGCCGCGTTTAACTTGATAGCGCTTTTTTGCTTTGTATTTTAAAATAATAACTTTATCAGCCCTGTCTTGTTTCAAAACTTTTCCCTCAACTTTTGCGTCTTTCAAAACGGGCTGGCCGATTTCAACTTTTTTGTCATCATCAACCAATAAAACTTCATTAAAAACAACGCTCTTTCCTTCCGGAGCGTCTAATTTTTCTATTTTTATCTTTTGTCCGGGAGCAACTTTGTACTGCTTGCCCCCGGTTTTTATAACTGCAAATTCCATGAACTAAAACTATCGACATCGTAAGTCGTTACGACTTACGATGTCTTAAAATTGAAATTAAACAAATCAACAGAGCCATTATAGCACAAAGACCTAAAAACGCAAGGAGTTTGCCTTGGGTGCCCGAAATTAAAGCCACTGTGCCGAATCCAGCGCTAATAATCAAATAAAACCCTACAATTTGGCGCTGGCTTAAACTCAGCTGCAGCAGGCGATGATGCAAATGCCGCTGGTCGCTTTTCCAGATTGGAACACCATTTTTTATTCTCTGCCAAATTACCCATAAAGCATCCAAGACTGCAACACCCAAAACTAATCCAGCTGTCGCCACTTTACTGCCCGAATATATGCTCAGAGACCCCAGCATAAATCCTAAAAACATACTGCCCGAAGTGCCCAAAAAAATAATACTGCCTTTTTTGCGCGGAAAATTAAAAATTAAAAAACCCAATAGCGCACCAACCAAAATTATGCTCAAAATCCCAATCGGCGGCTGATTGACAATTAAAGAGATGCTTAATAAAAATATCGTTACAAATCCAATCAAAGAAACTCCGCCAGCTAAGCCATCCAAACCATCAAGCCAATTAACCACGTTCATTATCAAAACAATCCAAGCAATTATAAATAAAAAGCCGAATTGATCCAATCGAATTACACCACCAAAAGGATTTCGCAAATAATCCACCGAAACGCCTGCGCCAATAATTATCAGCGCAAGTAAAATTTGAATTACTAATTGAATTTTGGGACTTAACTCTTTTAAATCGTCCCAAATGCCAAAAATTAAAATTATTGCCGAGGCAACCAAAACTCCCCAAAGCGGTTTATCAATCACAAGATTTTTATCTAAAAAAACAGCTAGCCAAAAAACTAAAATAAGAGCAACGCCGCCCCATCTTGGAATATTGCCCAAATGCACGTCTCTGGGACGTTTGGGCCACTTAAAAAATTTAATAGCCGCCCAATAAATGAGCGGCACCAAAGCGCAAACAGCAAGAAAGGAAAGGATGAATGGCTTCAAATATAACATGAATTCAAAATGCAAAAATCAAAATTCAAAATGACAATGCAAAATTCAAAATTAACGTTTTCCCTTGCATCGAAAAATTTTGTCAGAAAATCGAGGCGAGGCGAAGGTAAAAGTATGCGTGCTGTGGTTGTCAACGCGAAGCGTTGGGCATAGCAACTTTTACGTGAGCCGAGCCTGATCTTCTCAAAATTTTATCGCTGCAAGCAGTTTTTTCCGCCGCTTTTTTGCTGCCAAAAAAGCGGCTTTGGGCTGCCGCCAAATGGCGGCAAGAAATTTATTCTTCTAAAAATTCATCCTCTTTTGGCCGTTCCAATTCCATCGGTTCTATTTCTCCCGCTTGGCCGGAAATTTTCAAAACGTCTTTATCAACCTTGCCGAGCTCCTTATACGCCTGATTATAGGTATTGACGGTCGTACTCATATGAGAACCTAATTTTTTCATATACTCGTCAAAGTTCAATAAATGCTTGCCCAGCATCTCAACCCGCTTTCTAATTTCTTTGGCCGATTCCTCAATTTGCAAAGCGCGCAGGCCCTGCAAAACCGTCTGCAAATACGCCAAAAAAGAAGTTGGCGAAACAATAATCACATGCTTTTCTTTAAAAGCGTATTCTATCAAATCGCGCGTTGAAACTTTTATCGCACCAACCTGATTAATCAACAGATCATAATAAACGCCTTCGGCCGGAATAAACATAAAAGCGAAATCCATAGTATTTTCATTCGGCCTGATATATTTTGAAGTTTCATCAATTCTGTTTTTTAAGTCTGCTTTAAATTGCTTTTCCAGCTCTTCTTTACGCGATGCATCCCGTTCTTCAACTATCCGATTATAATTTTCAAGCGAAAATTTTGAATCAATCGGAATAATTTTATCTTTGACAAAAACTACCGCATCAACTATTTCCCCATTTTTAAATTTATACTGCATCTGAAAACTTTTTGGCGGCAGAACATTTTTTAAAACCGTTTCCAAATAATATTCACCCAGCACCCCTCTTTGTTTTGGATTTTTTAAAATATCCTGCAAGTTTTGCAGTTGGTCGGCAAAATCAACAACCTGGCGATTGGTTTCGTCAAGCTTTGTTAAGCGCTCGGTTACATCTTTAATAATTTTGGCGCTTTGCGAAAACTGCTGCTGCAGCATTTTTGTTGAATCCCCCATTTTTGCATCCAAAGTCTGACGAATTTCTTTGAGCTGTTCTTGAATCAACAAATTTGCTTGATTGTCCTGGACCGGCTTTTGTTTCCGCAATAAAAAATAAACCAACACGGCAATGGCCGCGCCGGCTAAAATTAATAGAATAATCAACAAGCTCTGATTCATTAGGCTTATTTTAACACTTTAAAAAAATAATAAAAGAGGGTAGACGCAAATCGCATCCACCCTCGTTAAAAGGATCAATTAAGATAATAATGATTTTTTCTGATGCGGTTTAAGGCCGACGTCAAGGATAGACAGCTTTAACTCCCTGCACTCAAGACCTGGCCCAGCAATCTTAAAAATAAAATATCCTTCCCTTTCAAATGCCTTTAACAATCGCACTCCGCGCCAACGTATCAACTCCTTTACTCTAATATTGCCATCTCCGTCTTTCCCCACAACGAAAAGTGTGGCAATCAGTGGCTGTTTTTCTCCTTCCACGACTGCCCAACAAGTAAAGGCGTCCCTACGGCCATCTATCTTATACGTTATGGGGCCAGATGCCTTACAATTTTGCTTTTCCGCATACTCATAAACCGCCACCATTGCTTCTGCGCTTGTTAATAACTTCTGCATTCTCCCTCCTTTCTTTCCGTATGGCAACTTACTATCATTTCGGCGTATGAATGTACTCGTAAGGCTGCACGGCGCCTTTGATGTCTCCCAAGAACTTGGAACTTTTAAAATCCGGGGCCAGCTTTCTTTCAATGACGGGATTAAATTTCCCGTCTTTCCCTTTCTTGTATTCTTTGATGGCCACCATTTTTCCCTTTTCGTCCCTTTCCAAAGGAAATGCGACATCTCCGCCTTTGCCTTTAATTCTGATCTCTCGACGAGTTTTTAAATCCACGTAGCCCCCACGGACGGCTATTCGCTCAGCTTCTTTTTGGGCCTGAGGCAACTTTTTATTTTTTCCCACTTGACGGATAGCAGCATGCTCAAATCCTTCCTTATTTCTGGCTGTGGCCAAAAGAAGTTGCTGCTCCAATGCCTTGATTTTCGCCTCGTCTTCGGTTTTGGCTTTTAAGACCTGCTCCACTTGAACTTTAAGCCCTGCTATTGCTGACTCGGCCTTATTCAGGACATCCCGAGTTTTAGCCAAAGTTTCTTTTGCTCCCTTCAGTTCCTTCTCCACCTGGGCCTTTTCCGCCTTAATCCTCTTAAGATTTCCGTATTCACCCAAATACGCAATAATCGCTATACACGCAATAGCCGCCACAACAATTACACTTATTACCAACATTTTCTGTTTCATCTCTCTCCTCCTTTCTTTTTCCTAAAGTTTGAAGTAGCCGTGATTCTTGGCTTTTCTTTTTAACCAATCCAAGAGTCCTGTTGAGTCAAGGAACCACGCCATAGCCAAAAATACAAGAACTGCACTTATTATTTCTGCCATAATTTAAACCCTCCTAAATTACAGATTTTTAAAGGACCGCCCTAATTAGGAATTAATATCAAATTTAGAAACCTTTGTCAATTTATTGATTGAAAAGAGGCTTAAAAAAATCAATAGAATTATTGAGATCCACTGACTGGTAGATAATCCAAAATAATGCGAATCAGCTGAAATGTCGCGGGTAAAATCAAGGAGGAAACGGCCGGCGGAATATAGGGTTAAAAATAAAAGAAAACTATTTTTGTCATCCTGAGCGAAGCGAAGGATCTCCCGCGCATGCGGGACTGCATTGCCCACATTCCCGCCGTCGCCAAGGCTTTGGCGGGCAGGCGTGCAAGATTCCTCGTCGCTACGCTTCTCGGAATGACGACGCGACACCCACCACAAAAATCCAGCCAGGGCCAAGTCAAACAGAATCAGATAAAGCGCAACCGGGTGGCGCAAGGCGCCGTCCGGCCAGCGAATCGCCCATGGCAAAGAAGTTACCGCACCCAAATGGTCGTTGCTCAAAAAACAGCCGAGGCGACCAATGGCCAAAGCTAAAGGAATGATAAGAGTCAGTGTGCTTATCAGCACCCAGCGATTTTCCCATTTTTTCAAATATAACCAGCCCGCCAATAGCCCGCCGGAAAACCCGCCATAAAACATCATCCCGCCGCCGGAGACGTGAAAAATCATTGATGGTTCTCGTAAAAAATCCAAAGGCGTCTGCAAGATAAAAAACAGCCGACCGCCAATTATCGCGCCAAGATAAACCAAAATAATCAGCCAAATGATTTTTTGCGGCTCGATATTCAACCGCTTTGCCGCCCGAATGCTCAAAATCAGCCCGACCAAAAAAGCCAAAGCGAGAAAAAATCCCCAGATGTAAAAAGCGAGGGGTCCGATTTTAAAAAATTCAATTGAAAAATAAGGAATCATAACAAAAAATTTAAATAAAAATCAGCAGTGCTATCACACCCACACCCAGTATTATGGAAATAAGCTGCCCCAAAGAAGTCAATATTTTTGTTTCGTGATGAAGCTCCGGAATCAGGTCTGAACCGGCGATATACAAAAATCCGCCGGCGGTCACTGGCAACATAAAGGAAGCAAAGTCACCTGTCCTGTTGTCGACAAAAAGAAACAGCAAAGTTCCTACAATTGCCGCCAGCGCCGAAAGAACATTGAAAAACAAAGCTTTTTTCTTTGAAAGCCCGCTATGGATGAAAATCCCAAAATGACTGAATTCCTGCGGTATCTCATGAAAAATTATTGCCAAAGTAGTACTTATCCCAATCGGCAACGCCACCAGATAACTTGCACCAATAATTAAACCGTCAATGAAATTATGGTGCTCCGCCAACTAAATTCATTCCAACTAAAGGATGGTGATGCGTTCTTGTTTCGAGAACATGACAATGACGCCAACGCAAAAATTTTTCCAAAACAAAAAAAATTAGAACTCCGATTATGACGCCAAGCGAAACCATAAAATTGACGCCTGGTTTTTTAAAAGCCTCCGGCAAAAGATGGATAAACGCATCGCCAAAAAGCCCGCCCACGGCAAAACTGACAAGAAACAGAGAAATCTTTTTTATTTTTTCGTCTTTAAGCAGAAAAATAAAAATGCCCACAAGCGAAATTCCGCTGACTGCAACGACACTGATCAAAGAATAAAGCCAAATCTGCATGAATTCTTTCCCTCCTTTTTAAAGGAGGGTTGGGGTGGATTTAATATTTCTGCAAAATCCCCCTTAATCCCCCTTTTTCAAAGGGGGAAATTTATTATTACTTCATCTCGCTTACCGTCACACTTTTCATTATCACCAGGCTCAGCGGTTTATCATTTGAATCTTTGGCAACTTTTGCGATTTTATCGGCCACAT
>PEYL01000053.1 GCA_002774415.1 Candidatus Portnoybacteria bacterium CG08_land_8_20_14_0_20_40_83
ACTTCGCGCATTTTTACGCTGCAGCGTAAAAATGCGCACTTTATTCTTAAAATCTGTTCTTTTTATTTAGTTTCGTTATTGAACCTATCGGTGACAGCCGTCCAGTCAATTGCTTTAAAAAACGCATTGATGTAGTCCGGCCGCTTGACGCCATAGTCGGTCATATAGGCGTGTTCAAAAACGTCCATAACCAAAAGCGGGACTGCGCCGGCCAGATGGCCGACATCGTGCTCTCCAATCCAGACGTTGAAAAGGCGGTCCGATATCCTGTCAAAATACAATATCACCCAGCCCACGCCGCGCATCGCCCCCATGGCTTTGAAATCTTTTTCAAAATTAACAAAGCTGCCCAGGAAATTTTCTTCAAGTTTTTTGAAGAACTCCGAATTTTTGTCCAGTTCAGTGCCGCCTTTTATAATATTGGCAAAATAATATTCGTGCAGCCGCATCCCGTTGAATTCCCAGCCAAAGCGCCTGTTGAGCTCGTTATATTCGGGCGTGCCGAATTTATCTTCTTTCTCGGCCGCCTCCAATATATCTATCAATTTATTTGTATTTGTCGCATAACCCTGATAAAGAGTAAAATGATTGTTTAAAAGTTCGTCGCTGAATCCTTTTACTTCCAACAGGTCTGTGAATTTTTTTGCTTCGTATGGCATAAGGATTGAATATTCTATAAAGATTAATCTGATTATAGCATTTGCCTTATATTTTTAAAATAGCTATAATTTTGTTATGCCCGGTGCTACAACTTTGATAATCTTTTATGTTTATGTTAATTGACACTCACGCCCATGTAAATTTCGTTGCTTACAAAGACGATGGTGACGAAGTGATAAAAAGAGCGCTTCAAAATAACGTCTGGCTGATAAATGTTGGTTCCCAATATGACACCAGCTGTCGCTCTGTCCAATATGCGCAGAAATATCCAGAAGGCGTTTATGCCTCTGTGGCCTTGCACCCGATTCATTTGAAAGGCAGAAAAATAAGAGCAGAAGTAGATCCATATGAGCTGATAGAGTTTGAGACGCAGGAGGAAAAATTTGATTTTAAAAAATATAAAGAACTGGCTCAAAATCCAAAAGTGGTGGCGATTGGCGAAACCGGATTAGACTATTATCATTTAAAATCAGAACCGCCGGAGGAAATTGATAAAATCAAGAACTTGCAAAAAGAGGTCTTTTTGCAGCATTTAAAAATAGCAGACGAGCTCGCCAAGCCCTTGATTATTCATTGCCGGGAAGCGCAGCGGGATACCTTAGAGATATTAAAAAGTTTCCAGAGTTTATTGCCTGAGCGGAGCGACGAAGTCGCGAAGTCGAAGACTAATGTAGTAGGTCCTTCGATAAGCTCAGGGAATAAACTTCGCGGCGTCATTCATTCCTTTTCCGGCCGATGGAGCCAGGCCGAGCAATATCTTGAAATGGGTTTTTATTTAAGCTTTAATGGAATTGTCACTTTTGCCCGGGATTATGATAAAGTGATACTAAATATGCCGCTGGAACGTTTATTGATTGAAACTGATTGTCCTTATTTGACGCCGATACCTTTCAGGGGTAAAAGGAACGAGCCTTTATATGTAAAATATGTGGCGGAAAAAATTGCAGAGATGCGGGGGATAAGTTTTGATGAAGTGGCAAGAGTGACAACGGAGAATGCGAGAAAATTATTTAATATTTGACTTATCGCTAATCACTGACCACTAATCACTAATCACTTTTTCTATGCTTGAGATTAAAAAATACGGCGAACCTATTTTAAGAAAAAAAACCCAACTCGTTGGAGAGGTTGATGACGAAATTAGAAAACTGGTCAGTTTTTTGGTCCAAGCAATGTATCAGAATAAAGGTGCGGGCCTGGCAGCTAATCAAATCGGCCTGGATTTGAATATGGCGGTTATTGATACGGGCAACGGGGTGAAAGTTTTAATTAATCCTAAAATTATATCAAGCAGCGGCGAAATCACTGACGAAGAAGGCTGTTTGAGCCTGCCCGGCATATTTTTTAAAATTAAGCGGCCAGAAAATATTGAAGTTGAGGCTTTAGACAAATTCGGCAAGATTCAAAAGATAAAAGCCCAGAGGCTGGAAGCCCGGGCAATTTGCCATGAGGTTGACCATTTAAACGGGAAATTAATTATTGATAGAATTGGTTTTTGGCAGAGGTTGAGGTATAAATTAGGATTATAATTTTTGCGATTACATATCTTACGATCGTGAGATATGTAATCGTATGGATTGCGAATTAATTTTTTGAAAAAGAAAAGGGCATTTGTTACCCAAGCTGGGGAGAATACAGGGGGGCTCAAAAACAAGAACAGTAATAGAACTAGTATGATGATTATTTGACGGATTTTTTTGTCACGGTGATTGATTTTGTCGATTCGGTTTTCGTAATCTCGATCAGCCTTTTCTGAATTTTTGATCATTCTAAGAATCTTATTCATTTCCCCTTTATTTAAAAAGAACGATTTTTATAACCATCCTCCCAAAATTACAACTCCCAGCGCCATCAAAATTACTCCGGCAATTAAATGCAGAAGCCGGAGTTTATTTTTTCTCCATTGTTCGGCTTTTTCCGGCGGCAGGCCAAAATACATTGCGACAACGACAATTGACATCGGCAAAATGAAAATCAGATTATAGACAACCATATAAAGAAGGCCCTTGAGAAATGTTGCTCTGGCCGCTATCATTCCTAAAACGACAATATAAGGGCCGGAAAGACAGGGAAGCAGAAATAAACTTATTAGCAGTCCGATAGTAAACGCGCCCCAGGGGCTGGCCACGCCGGTAATTAGTTTTTTCATTTTTGGCCGCCAGCGCTGGGGGACTTCCATAATAAAACCGCCCCCGCCGTACCAGAAATAATCTTTGACATTGAGCAGTCCGAAAATAATGGAAACCGCGCCGATGATTTTATAAAAATAACCCGAAAAAACAAGGGTATGCGACCTGATGAAAGTTAGCGCGCCGATGCCCATTAAAAAATAGGCGACATATACTGCGGCAACGAAACTAAACCCGGTTAGCAAGGCCTTTTTTCTTTGCCCCTCAATCAGCATGGAAGCCATCAATAGTATTAAAATAGAAAGCGCGCAGGGATTTATGGCGTCAACCGCCGCGCCGCAGACAATGGCAAACGGCGTCAAATTAAATGAAGCGACGCTGGTTTTACAAACCGCTTCCTGGGCAAAAGAAATATTTGGCAATAAAAAAACAGTCGCCAGGGCGATAATTAGAAACAGCAGGATAAAATTTAGTTTTTTAGTATTCATGTTTTATATAATAATCTAAAGTTGACCCCCACACTTAATGAAAAATAGCGCTTAAGCGCAAATTTATTATATCTTAGCAGATATTTTTTTACCAGTAAAGAATTTAAATTTTTTGATTTTTGCTTATTTTCTCAAAAATTTTCGTTAAGTGTGGGGGTTGAAAAAAAAGCAAAATTAAGATAGAATAAGGGCATGGATGAAAAATACGACCACCAAAAAATCGAACAAAAATGGCAGAAGTTCTGGGATGAAAATCAGCAGCTTTTTGCGGCTGACGAAAAAAGTGACGCAGAAAAAAAATATATTTTGGATATGTTTCCTTATCCTTCAGCCGACGGTCTGCACGCCGGTCATGTTGAAAGCTATACGGCCACAGACATTGTTTCTCGTTATTTGAGGATGAAAGGAAAGAATGTTCTGCATCCGCAGGGTTGGGACGCTTTTGGTTTGCCGGCGGAAAACTTTGCCATAAAAACAAAAACTCACCCTTCAATTACAACTCAAAAATCCATTGCTACTTTCAAGCGCCAGATGAAAATGCTCGGGCTTTCTTATGACTGGTCGCGGGAGATTGATTCGTCAAATCAGGAATATTATAAATGGACGCAATGGTTTTTTTTGCTGTTTTATAAAAATGGCCTGGCTTATCGGGGCATAGCAAAAGTCAATTGGTGCCCGAGTTGCCAGACAGTTTTGGCAAACGAACAGGCCGAGGGCGGGGTTTGCGAACGTTGCGGTACTCAGGTTGTCCAAAAAGATCTGGAGCAGTGGTTTTTTAAAATCACGGATTTTATCGAGGATAGGCCCTCCTTCGCCAAGGCTACGGACGGGCGAAGAAAAACTTCTGGTTTGATTTCCGGCCTTGATAAAATCGACTGGCCGGAACATACCAAAGCGGCGCAGAAAAACTGGATAGGGAAGTCCGAAGGCGCGGAGTTTCAAATGGGAATTTCCGGCATAGACAAAAAGCTTGGTGTTTTCACCACGCGCCTGGACACGGTTTTTGGTATGACCTTTGCGCTTATTGCGCCGGAGCATCAGTTGGTGCAAGAGTTAAAAGATAAAATTGCTAACTGGCCGGAAGTTGAAAAATATATCGTTGAAACCAAAAAGAAGTCGGAACTTCAGCGCATCACCGAGGTTAAAGAAAAAACCGGCGTTGAGCTTGAGGGCGTAAAAATTTTAAATCCTTTCACTAAAAAAGAAATGCCGCTTTTTGCTTCGGATTTTATTTTGGCGCATTACGGCACCGGAGCTGTCATGGCGGTGCCGGGGCACGACCAGCGGGATTATGAATTTGCCAAGAAATTTAATTTGCCGATTGTTGAAGTTATTAAAAGCAAGATAGGGAAATCGTCAATTGAAAAAGAGGCGTTTTTGGATGATGGAATTTTGATAAATTCAGAAGATAATGATGGATTAACTTCTGAGGAGGCGCGCAAGGAACTGACTATCTGGCTTGATAAAAATAAAATCGGCAAAAAAACCATAAATTATAAACTCCGTGACTGGCTGATTTCGCGCCAGCGCTATTGGGGTGCCCCAATTCCAATAATTTATTGTGATTCTTGCGGCGCAGTCCCGGTCCCAGAAAAAGATTTGCCCGTTTTGCTGCCCGATGACGTTGATTTTATGCCGACAGGCGAATCCCCTCTCGCGCGTTCAAAAAAATTCCAGGATGTGAAATGTCCGAAATGCGGGGCAAAAGCTAAAAGAGAATCCGATACTATGGACACTTTCGTCTGTTCTTCCTGGTATTATTTCAGATACGCGGACCCGCATAACGAAAAAGAATTCGTCGCCAAAGAGAAAATAAAAAAGTGGCTGCCGGTTGATTTGTATGTCGGGGGAGCCGAACATACAGTTTTGCATCTTTTGTATTCCAGATTTTTTACAAAAGTCTTGCATAATCTTAAGCTTATTGATTTTGACGAGCCGTTTTTAAAAATGCGGCATCAGGGAATTGTTTTGGCCCAAGACGGCCAAAAAATGTCAAAATCGCTGGGCAATGTAATAAATCCCGATGATGTTGTCGCCCAATTTGGCGCCGATGCCCTGCGGATGTTTGAAATGTTTATGGGGCCGCTGGAAGATTCAAAAAAATGGGATACGAAAGGAATCATTGGAATTTATAGATTTTTGGAGAGAACATGGAATTTTATATCAAAAATCAAAAATCAAAAATCAAAGACACAAATAAAAAATCAAAAATTAGAAAATCGTATTCATAAAACCATTAAAAAGGTCACAGAAGATATAGAGATGTTAAAGTTTAACACCGCAATTTCATCGATGATGATTTTGATTAACGAGTTTGCAAAAGAAGAAGAAATTGCGCAAGAAGATTTTGAAACTTTTTTGAAACTTTTATCGCCTTTTGCGCCGCAT
>PEYL01000068.1 GCA_002774415.1 Candidatus Portnoybacteria bacterium CG08_land_8_20_14_0_20_40_83
GGCTATTTTGCCCATACCAGCCCTTCGGGTGCGACGCCCTGGTATTGGCTGCAGAAAGTCGGCTATGCTTACAGCGGAGCCGGTGAAAATTTAGCGGTTAATTTCTCCGATTCGGCCGATATTGAAAACGCCTGGATGAATTCGCCGGCCCACAGGCAAAATATTTTGGATAATCGTTTTTCTGAAATCGGAATTGCCACGGCCAAAGGGTTATATAACGGAAGAGAAGCAATTTTTGTCGTCCAGTTTTTTGGCCGGCCAGAGCTAAGCTCAGCTTTGTCAAAAGTTCAAGCATCGGCTCAGACTGCGCCAAAAAATCCGGCCGCAGTTCCTCCAAAACCGACGCCGGCGCAAAATCCTGTTTCTCTAGCTGAACCGGGAAACATGGCGATTCAAAATATCCAATCAAATCAAACATCAAGCGATTTGGTGGCTGGTGCTTTAACTTTGTCAGACGATAGCGGAAAAGCGCCTTTGCGGGCTTCGCGTTGGCAGCGTTTATTGTCAATGCCAAAAAAAATGATTAGTCTAATTTATTTAGTGATTGCCGGAATTGTGTTACTCGCGCTGGCTCTCAAAATTTTTGTTAAAATTAAAATTCAGTATCCGAAACTGATTTTTAACGGCGTCTTAGTGCTTTTTGTAATAATCTCTTTGCTTTATCTTAATTATTTACTTATACAACCAGGCCAAATTTTTTGAAGTCTATTTAAGTTCAAAAGTCAGTCTAAAACTCCGGTTTTTGCCGGAGTTTTTGTTGTGGCATTTTGGTACGATCGTGGGAAAATGCAACAGAGGAGAAAATTGACCTTATCTAAAGTTATCCACAGTCCTGTCCGTTTGACGCCGTTTGCCAATGGAGTAAAATTAAGATACAAAATAAATTTTTTAAATTCACCCCGTTAAATAATTTGCGTAGCAAATTAAAAATCACAGATTTTTATTTAACAGGGTAAACAAGGAAAAGTCCCTCTCGCTCCCTTGGGGAAGCTAAGCTTTCCTTTGGTTATACTTTGTTTTGGGGTTTGTCCTTGAAAGAATTAACAAATATGACTGCCAAAGGAAAAATACTTCAAGTTCAAAAAAGGGATGGCCGAATTGTTGATTTTGAGCAAGAAAAAATTACCTATGCCATCCATAAAGCCATCACCGCCACCAATCAAGGGAATGGCAAGCATGCAAAAAAAATAAGCGTAAAAGTTTACGACCTTCTCAACAGACGATTCCGCAAAGGAGATATTCCCAAAGTGGAAGAAATCCAGGATATTGTTGAGGAGGTTTTAATTTTGGAAGGATATGTCGATACGGCCCGCGCCTACATATTATATAGAGAGCAGCATCGCCGCATCAGAGAAAGTAAGACCGCGATTGACGAGGCGGTTCAGATGGTTGACAAATATATCGGCGAGCTTGACTGGCAGGTCAAAGAGAATGCCAACATGGCTTATTCTCTGCAGGGGCTTAACCATTATATTACCTCGGCCGTCACCAAAAAATATTGGCTGGATAAAATTTATCCAAAAGAAATCAGAGACGCGGCCAATTCCGGAGATTTTCACATTCATAATTTGGATATTTTAGCGCCCTATTGCATGGGCTGGGATTTATATGACCTGCTTATAAAAGGATTTGGCGGAGTGGCGGGCAAAGTTGAGTCAAAGCCGCCAAAACATTTGCGAACTGCTTTGGCGCAGCTTGTCAATTTTTTCTATACGCTTCAGGGCGAATCAGCCGGCGCCCAGGCAGTTTCCAATTTTGACACGTTGCTCGCGCCTTTCATCCGATATGATAATTTAAATTATCAGCAGGTCAAGCAATGCATGCAGGAATTTTTATTCAGTATGGCCATCCCGACGCGCGTAGGATTTCAGACTCCTTTCACAAACGTCACTTTGGATATAAACGTCTCGGCCAGCCTTGCCAAGCAGCCGGCGATTGTCGGAGGCGTGGCGCAAAAAGAAACCTACGGCGAATTTCAGGAAGAGATGGATGTTTTTAACCGCGCTTTTTACGAAGTGATGATGGAAGGGGATTTAAAAGGCCGGGTTTTTACATTTCCGATTCCGACAATAAATATCACTAAAGATTTTGATTGGGAAAGCGAGGCGCTTAAACCGATGTGGGAAGCAACGGCCAAATACGGGGTCAATTACTTTTCAAATTTTATTCAGTCGGATATGAAACCCGAAGACGTGCGGAGCATGTGCTGCCGCTTAAGACTTGACAACCACGAGCTTTATAAACGCGGCGGAGGGCTTTTTGGCTCAAATCCTTTGACCGGCTCAATCGGGGTCGTCACAATCAATATGTCCCGCATCGGCTATCTTTCCAAGACAAAAAAAGAATTTTTGGAGCGGCTGGCCCATTTGATGGATCTGGCAAAAGAGTCTTTGGAAATAAAGCGCAAAGCCCTGGATAATTTTATAGAAAAAGGCCTTTATCCCTATTCAAGCCATTATCTTGAGGGAGTCAAAAAAATGCGCGGCTCATATTGGGCAAATCATTTTTCAACCATTGGCTTGGTCGGAATGAATGAAGCAATGTTAAATTTTACCGGCAAAAACATCGGGTCTTTGCAGGGAAAGAATCTGGCGCTTGAAATTTTGGAGTTTATGCGCCAGCGCCTTGTTAAATACCAGGAGGAGACGGGCAGTATGTTCAATCTTGAAAGTACGCCGGCCGAAGGCGCAAGCTACCGCCTGGCTAAAAAAGACAGAGAGCTTTACCCCGATATTTTGACCGCCGGAGAGAGAGAACCATACTATACCAATTCCACCCAGCTGCCCGTCAATTACACGGATGATATTTTTGAGGCGCTTAAGCTTCAGGATGAGCTGCAATGCAAATATACCGGCGGAACAGTTTTGCATATGTTTATAGGAGAGAAAGTTTCGGATGTTTTAGCGGTAAAAAATTTAATTCGGACAGTTTTTAACAAGTTCCATCTGCCCTATATCACTTTTACACCGACTTTTTCAATTTGCCCCACGCACGGATATCTTGCCGGCGAACATTTTATTTGCCCCAAATGCGTTATCAAACAGCCCTGCGAAGTTTATTCGCGCATTGTCGGATATTTAAGGCCGGTTTCGCAATGGCATAAAGGCAAGCAGGAAGAATACAGGCAGAGGGTAGAATATGTCTTGCCACAAAAAGCAGGTATTAAAACGAAACAAGGAATAGTTGTATAAAAATTCAAAAATCAAAAATCAAAGTGCAAAATGACAATGCAAAATGTAAAATTTTGAATTTTGAACTGTCATTTTGATTTTTGCACTTTGCATTTTGAATTAATGTTATTGGGCGGTTTACAAAAAGTCAGCCTGGTTGATTACCCTAATCATGTTGCGGCCACAGTTTTTACTGCTGGTTGTAATTTTTCTTGTCCTTTTTGCCATAATCCGGAACTCGTCCAGATAGGCAAATATAAAAATCAGCTTTTTTTGCCCGATCAGGATTTTTTTGATTTTTTGGGAACAAGGCGGGGCTTAATTGACGGCGTTTGCGTTTCGGGCGGAGAGCCGACCATCCAGAAAGACCTGCCCGAATTTTTAAAAAAAATCAAGGCATTGGGTTTTTTGACAAAGCTTGACACAAACGGCACCGACCCGGAAGTTTTAAAAAATTTGGCAAAACAAAACCTGGTTGACTATGCGGCCATGGACATAAAGGGGCCGCTTGAAAAATACGGGGAAATTGCCGGTTCCAATATAGATCTTGAAAAAATCAATGAAAGCACGGAGCTTTTGCGGAGCTTCCCCGATTATGAATTCCGTACGACAGTCGTGCCTAAACTCCATAAAAAAGAAGATTTTTTGAGCATTGCCAAATGGCTTGAGGGCGCCAAAAAATATTTTTTGCAGCAGTTCCGGCCCGAAAACACGCTGGATGAGTCATATGAAAAAATCAGGCCTTATTCGGACGAAAAATTGGGGCAATTTTGTCAGCTTATAAAGCCCTTTTTTGAAACTTGCGAGATAAGAGTGTAAACTAAATATGTGACAAAATCAAAAATTTTTCTCTATTTCTGTTTATCATTTGTAGTTGGAGTGTTTATTGAGTCTTTAGTCAAAATTCCCTTTATTGCCCTCGGGGGATTTTTTATTTTGGGAATGATTTTGACCAGCGTTTTTTGGCCAATTAAAAAAACTATCATTGCCGCATTTTGCCTGATGATTATGGCTCTCGGCGGGGCAAGATTTTTAGAAAAAGAGCAGGTTGGAACTTTAAGCCAATTAAACGGTGAGGGGCGGCTTAAAATTGTCGGCGTGATCAACGATTTGCCGGACAGGCGGCAGACTTCGCAAAAATTAATATTGGAAGCGCGGCAAATAATGGTGAGCGGCAAAACTGCGGCAGTAAACGGTCTTGCGCTGATTACGGTTAAACCCTATCCTATATATCAATACGGCGATCTGTTAGAGATCTCCGGCAGATTGGAAGAACCAGAAAGTTTTGGTCCGTCAGATGACGGATTTGATTACAAAACATATCTGGCAAAAAGCGACATATATTCAATTATTTTGAATCCGGAAATAAAAATTTTGGCGCAGAATCAGGGCAATTATATTAAGCAGATACTTTTTAGCCTGAAGCAAAAATATGAAAATTCAATTGAATCATTGATGGGCGAGCCGCAGGCAAGTTTTTTGGCCGGTTTAAATTTAGGCCAAAACAAACAAATCAGCCCCGAATTATCGGATGCTTTTAAAAAGACCGGCACTTCTCATATCGTGGCGCTTTCCGGCTACAATATCAGCATTATTGCCTCTTTTTTCATGACCATTTTTGGCTGGCTTATGCTGCGCCGCTCACTGCGGTTTTGGCTGGCAGTCGCGGCAATTTTATTTTTTACAATCCTGACCGGCGCCTCGGCTTCTGTTGTCAGAGCCGCCATTATGGGAATTTTGGTGTTGCTTGCGCGACACGCAGGCAGAATGTATAATGTCAGAAACGCGCTTGTTTTTGCCGGAGCTGTAATGATATATTTGAATCCAAAAATTTTGCGTTTTGATATCGGTTTTCAGCTTTCTTTTTTGGCCACCGCGGGGCTGGTGTGGCTGGCACCGTTTTTTGAAAAAGCTTTGAAAAACCTGCCTAAAATATTTGGTTTGAGAGAGGTTTTAACTGCCACTCTTTCGGCTCAGCTGGCGGTTTTGCCGATACTAATTGTTTATTTTGGCCAGCTTTCAATCATTTCGCCTTTGGCCAATTTGGTAGTTTTGCTTTTTATTCCTCTGACTATGTTGGTTGGTTTTTTAGCCGGCGGTGTAGGCATTATTTGGATAGGGGGCGCAAAAATTTTTGGCTGGCTCGCCTGGCTGTTTTTAACGTTTGAAATTGGAGCCATTAAATTTTTTGCCGGTCTGCCTCTGTCATCAATTAAAATGAATTGGGGCTGGCCGTTTGTGATTTTTTATTATCTGATATTAATCGGTTTGCTTTATTTATTTTATAATAAAAAGAAGGAAATTTTGGTTGAAAAATGGGCAGAAAAATAACTTTGCCGCTTTTTGGCAGCAGGAACCGCCTTTATCCAAAGGCGTCAAGGGGTTACTTTTTCTGCCCAGATATAGTAACCAAAAAGCTCTCGCCACGCTCAAAAATAAAGAAAA
>PEYL01000052.1 GCA_002774415.1 Candidatus Portnoybacteria bacterium CG08_land_8_20_14_0_20_40_83
CCTATGCGTCCCCGGCAGGATTTGAACCTGCGACCCCCAGCTCCGCAAGCTGATGCTCTATCCACTGAGCTACGGGGACATAATTTTAGTGCGGGGGTCCGTTGAGCCTGCCTGTCGGCAGGCAGGCTATGGGTGCCACACTTCGCTCCGATTTGCATCGGAGCTTCCTCTTTCGCTAAAGCTGCAGAAGGACAAGACGAGTGGCTTCCGACTTGCCCTCCGAAGCCTTGGCGGAGGAGGGAGCTCAAATGAAATTTGAGCGAAGGAGGGAGCTATGGGCGCTCAACACCGTTAGAATCTGATATTTTTGGCAACGATGTCAATCAGTGATTGCTCTTGTTTCTGCTCGGGAATAAACTTTATTAAAGTGCCCCTGATGAGGGTCGGATTTTGTTCTTCCAAAGGTATTTTTATTAATGGCATTAGCAATTTTTTGCTTTTAAGGCTTAATTCTTTTATCTGGGGGAGTTCGTAAAAAATCCAGAATGATTTAAGTTCATCATATGAATAAATTTTGGTATCAATTGTTATCCCTTTCCCGCTGATTTTAAAAGTGACAAGGCGGGGTTCTTTCAAGGCATAGATAAAAATTGTAAAAACCGCTAGAATTATCAATATTGCAAAAATAAAATTTTTCATCAAAAGAACAATAGTAAAAATAATCAAGGCAAAAATTCCCAAGACAATAAACCAACCAGGCCCCTTTTCATATTTTTCAAATTCGGGCGCCTGCCATTGAATATCTATTAATTCAGGTTGTTCGCCTGTCTTTTTTTCTTCTTGATTTGTGTCGGGCATAATTTTAGATTAGCATAATAAATTCGCAAATTCAAGTTTACCCCAACACCTAAAAATAATAAAATTTTGCAGAATTTTTAGATTTCGCATTAGGTGTGGTGGCTTGACCCCGTACATACAACTTCGACTGTCGCCCGAAGGCGACAATTCAAGTAGGCCATTCTATTATTTGATAATGCTAGAAAGTCGTTCTCTGCTTCAGTTTAACGTCTTAATTGCTATGCCGAAGTTGATATACGGGGTTTGACTTTAAACAGTTTTTAATTTAAAATTCAAGCGATATCGATATGGAAGGGTGGCTGAGCGGCCGAAAGCAGCACACTGCTAATGTGTTGAGCTCGAAAGGGCTCCGTGGGTTCGAATCCCACCCCTTCCGCTTTGCAGGGAGTGGGAGGCGTGCTTGAGCGGACGAAAAGGGCGGTCTTGAAAACCGTTATGCCAGCAATGGCATCAGAGGTTCGAATCCTCTCGCCTCCGCATATTTGTGTTTAGAACATTAATAAACGTTATAATACCGATTAACAAATTTAGTTATTTAAAGTTTTATTTTTTGTCTCGTGAGCCTGCCCCATTAGATAACTTCGCATCTAACGGGGTGAAAATCTCACTTCCACCGCTTACGGAAAATAAAAACGGGGTTGCGCCCGTTTTTAATATTGATTAAGGTTTGGATGAGCAGAACTTCCAAATTTTCAAATGATTTTTGCCAGCTGTTCATATATTTCCATAATTTTTAGCAGAAGATCAATACTGTAGTAGCGAACCGTGCAAGTCCCAAAGTAATTTCGATTGATAATAGTTTGTCTCGGTTTTTTTATGTTAGGTTTATAAAATTGCGCAATTGGGACATCCAATAATTTGCTCCAAAACTCCATAATTTTATTTTTGTCGTGCGTTGTATAAAGTTGTAGATGAATGCGAATTTTCGATTCCTTGATAGGAAAAGTGATTCTTAGTAAGTTTAAAAAAGTTTTTACCAATTTCGAATCACTATTTGAAAATGCCACAAAATTGTTTGCAGGGTATTTTGCGCCGCTAGACCAATAAAGAAGAGCCAATAAAATTTTTGCGGATGTTTTATTTAATTTATAATTGCCGACAATGATTTTAGCAAACTTTTTCCTTTTGTCTCTTCCTAAGGCAGCAATTTTAAAAATTCGAGGAACGCTTTTGTTCTTTAAAACTTTCGGCCGTATCTGTAATTGGGGGATAGGATGTCTTGGCCGCAAAGATTTTTTCCGCTTCCGATGCCTTGTTATCTTTTTAAGTTTTTCGCTGATTTCGTTTATATTGAAAATCATATGTTTATTATAGCATGGCTGCAAGAAAAACAAAAATAAACAGTTTATAAACTGTTTTAGCCCCTTGCCAGCGCCAAACCCCATATTTCTTTGGGCTTCAAAGGTTTTAAAGCAGCTGCACAATTTTCAAAAGTTGCAGCAGTTGTGCAAATATCATCTACCAAAATGACGGATTTATTTCTTAAAGGATTTTCGTTTTGACCTTTTATCTTAAAAGCCCCGGACACATTTTTTATCCGTTGCATTTGGTCTTTAATTTCCATTTGCGGAGATGTATTTTTGGCGCGAAATAATAAGTTATTTATGATTGGGATTTTAAAATATTTATTTAACTTGAGGGCAAGCAATTCTGATTGATTAAAACCTCTCCAAGATAAGCGCCGTTTATGTAAAGGAACGGGAATTAATATAAATTTATTATTAGTTTGTAAGTTTATGGGTTTGTGATTTAGCGAATTAAAAAATTTATTTATCTCTAAAAATTTTATTAAAATTTCAGCAAGAGGATTTGATAATTCTTTAATGAAACGATATTTAAATTCATAGATCATTTGCCGAACGAGCATATTATTCCAATCGCTAGCAATTAGAAGGCCGGTCAATTTAGAACTGGTTTTTGTTTTGCAAGCGATGCAAGTTTTACCATTTGGGCTGCGTTTGCCGCAGATATAGCAACAGACGCCTTTTTTGAGAGGAATTTTGGCAAAACAGGCAGGGCAAACATAAAATCCTTCGCGGTTGCAGGAGAGGCAAAATTTAGGGAAAATAATATCAAAAATAGTGCTTAGCATTACGATGTTTCACGATGTCAATAATAATTATCCGATACGAGATTTTTGGTTTATTTAAGCCAATTAAATAGATATCGGAAATTTTTTTCCACATACATCCACAGCGTCTATTGCGTTTCAAAAAACATCAATTTTCCGCTTAGCTTGTTTGGCTTTACTGAGATCTAATTGCCTAAAAAATAATTCTATTTGATCTAATCTATATAGGCGATATTTGTTCAGGGGGTGGCGATAAGGCTTAAGTTTGCCGGCTTTATCCCAATTTCGCAATGTCAGGGGGGTTACATGGAGTAACTTAGCAGCTTTTTTTATTGTGATATAAGTCATAATTATCGTTTACCCCCACACCATAACGAGGACAGAGCACTAAAGGCACTAAAATTGGCGAAGCCAGTTCTCGTTTGGTGTAGGGGTTTATTAAAGTTTTTTAGAGAATTTATCATAGTTTATTTATCATTTATTTAATAATAACTTTTATAATTCACATTTGCAAGATTTATTATCCACAATTGTAAAAAATATTAAGTAAAGCTTAAATATCTTTCATTTTTTTGATAATTCTAAAAAGCTTCAAGAAAAAGACGAAAACAAAAAATTTCAATATACTTTGAATTACGAAATAGTCAAAATTTTATTCCCTGAGCAAGGTGCGAAGCACCGCGTCGAAGGGTCTAAAATAGCCTTCGACTCCGGCCGACGGCCTTCGCTCAGGCAATAAATGGTTTATTTAAACGAAAGAATTTTACATCACGCGTAACTAATCCAATTTGGCATTTCTGGTTTTTGAAAAAAATGTCAATAACATCAGTTGTCTTCATGTATTTTAGCCGATTTTTAGGCATCTGTCGGTATCAAAAATGATAAATTTTAATGACTGTGGATAACTTTTTTGATACTATTTTATCTAATTTTTTAAAAAAATTATCCACAGGTGATTTTTTGCGAAGTATTTTTTAAAAAAAAGAGTTTAATTCAAAAATAAAAAATTGCCTTAAAACAAGGTTAAAAAAGTAAAACCATAATTTATCCAATATGATCCGTATCCGATATCGGAAAAGGCACTTGACGGTCGTTGAAGAAAAAAATCCATAATGTTAAAATATACTTAGCATATAGAAATAGATATTCTATGTTGCGAGAGGACAAAAAAGGGATAACTAATTTTAAGCAGAACATTAAAATGGTCAAAAGATAATGCGTGCTTTTAATTTTAGTTATCCCTTTTTCTTTTATATACCAAAAAATGCTAAAGGTCAAGGGCTCAAAAGTGGATAATTTGGGGAAGAAATTTATCCTGTTGTCAGAGGCAGCGGCACTTTGCTGTTATTCGCAGGAATATTTGAGTTTGCGGGCCAGGCAAGGCAAGTTAAAATCAATAAAAAGGGGCCGAAATTGGATGACCACAAAAGAATGGTTGCAGGAATATTTGGACTATTGTGAAGGCTTAAAGCAAAAAAATAAGCCAAAGGGCGGGTTATTAAAGGAAAAAATAAGCGATCTTGTTCCTGAAATAGGAAAGGAACAGCAAAAAAAACTGATAAATGTGAAAAAACCAGAAATTATACAAAATTTCTGGTTTTTGCTTTTTAATAAGGCAAAATACGCAGTTTTAGCTGTTTTAAAATCCGCCGGATTTAGAAAATTGCTGGGTGAAAAACTGCAAAATAGATTAATAACTTTTGGGGAAGAAATCAAATTAGTTATAAATTCATTAGGGGAATTATCAAGGTTTATTAATGATTGGTTAATTGAAGAGCAGCCCCGAATAAAAATAAGACAAATGTTAGCTGGATTTTCAGTCATTCTGGCGATTTTTGGTTTTCTCTTATTTGTGACAAAATCAGATGTTCAAGGGAACATCGGCAACAATGTAGCTAATCTGGCTGAAAATGGCTGGTTAATATCCGAAACAGCCTATAAAGGCTTTAACGGAAAACTTGATGGAATTAAGCCGGCATTTTTAAAAGAGAACATTATATTAAGCATAAGAGAAATTGGGCAGAAATTTTCCTGGCATGAAGTTTCAGAAAAAACTAAAAACGCTTTAATTTCTGTTCAGAGCTGGTTGCCCGAAAAATCAGGCCAGTTTGGAATTGCAATTTTAGAAAAAAAAGATGAAGCAAAAAAAGCACCGGATGCCTTGCAGACAGCATTAAAAAATAGTTTTAAAAAGAACGTTCAGAGCTTAGCCATTGCTGGCAGAATGATGAAAGAAAAATTTGAATTTGGGCAAAATAATTTTTCATCGGATAATTTAAGACTTGCAATTTACGAAAGCGGCCAGAAATTTTTTAAAAAAGCAAAAACCTTATCTGCAAGCATCCAGGATGAGATTTTTGGTACAAGAAAAAATATTGCCGATATAGCCTTGGGGATTGGAAGATTGATAAATGGCATCTCGCAGAAATTTATTTTTGCAACCCAAATATTTGAAGAAAAATTCAGTTATTTAGTTTTCGGTAAACCTTACCCCGACATACCCAGTTTGGTTATTCTTCGTAAGACACGATTGGGAATTTCGCCGGAACAAAAAGCAGAAATAATCAAAGAAGTTTCAGAGGGGGTTAAATCAGGCGGCGGGACTACGAAAGTGATAAGCCAAACAGAAGTGGCAAGGCTTACAGAAAAAGTGACAGAAATTACAAGAATAACCGAGCGGGTAGAATCGGCCG
>PEYL01000025.1 GCA_002774415.1 Candidatus Portnoybacteria bacterium CG08_land_8_20_14_0_20_40_83
ATCTCTGCATGATCAGATCCACTTCCTGCTGGGAAAATCCGTAAATTTCCTTTAATTTACTATTGAAATTATTGATGGCCGCGCCCTTCATCGGCCCTCGGCAGCCGTCGCAGGGATAGTTGCTTGACGGGCAGGGCGCGCCGCAGCCACCCAGAATGACCGGCCCAAGGCAGGGCTCGCCTTTTTGCAAAAAACACTCGTTTCGTTTCAGCTGACATTCATAGCAAACCGGTCGCTGGGGAATTTTGGGGATAACGCCCGCAATCAATTCTTTGGCCGCCCAAAAAAATTCTTCTTTATTGATCGGGCAACCCGGAATTTCCAAATCCACTTTAACATAATGTTTGACCGGTCTAATATTAGGATTTTCTATGCCTTCAATGTTTTTATAAACATATCTTAATCGTTGTTCTTTGTCCTGATAATTTTTAAGTTCGGCGATGCCGCCCAAACAGGCACACGCTCCAATCGTCACTAAATACTTACTTTTTTGTCTGATTTTTTTCAACCGTTCAATATTTTCTGAAGTAATCGGCGTCCCTTCAACAAAAACAATATCGTAGTTTCCTGCTTCCGGCAGATCTTCAACCATCGCAAAATCACCGATTTTAACTTTATTGGTCAGCTCAAAAAATCTTTCGCCCAAATCCAAAATCGCCACCTGGCAACCTTCGCAGCAGGTCAAAGATGTTATAACTATATTGGGTTTTTTAATCATCGTTTAATATTTTACTGTCTGACAGCGTTGTCGCTCTGTCAGACAACGACAAATTACAATGAATTTGAATTTGCCAAAGCCAGCGCTAAATCAGTAAATTTTTGCAGATTCAAAACCTGCTCTTTTGATAATTTCTCGCAAACCGCGCCCCAATGTAATGAAACATAATCGCCGGATTTTGCGTCCGTCAAAAGCTGGCTGTCCTCGGCTTCATTTAAAATTTCTTTTTCAATAGCGCTATCCTCGTAAATTTTACCCCTGCCATCCATTTTAAGAGGATTCGTTTTCACTCTTAAATATTTTTTGCCAACGTCGACTATCTTACCCCAAGAAATCCGGCAGGCATCATAAGAAGCTAAATTGTGCAATTCTTTTGTTTTGCCTGTGCGCCTGTAAATATTAAAAATATGGAAATTATGGTGTGGGAAAGAATCAATATTGAAATTTTCAGCAAATTTTATGAATTCTTTAAAACCAAGATGCTTTTTTAAATTAACCGTTTCTGATAAATGCTTAAATAAACTTTTACCCCCGACATTATCAAGCAATCGGTTGCCGACCCAATAAGCTTCAACAATCTTTTCGTCAAATGGGTTTTTATTCTGATTTTCGCGCGCAAGAAGCTCAAGGTATGGATACATTGTTTCAAAGCTCTCAAGCAACGGTCTAATCGATTTACCCGGCCTTTTTTTGCTAATAGTGGCATAAAACTCCAAAATATCTGCCTGATTTTCGGGGCCGCAAAGATGCAGCCGGTTTGGCATAAAAGCATATCGGACGCAACGGCTAATGCCCTTAATTTCTTGATTGGACTGTTGCATTTTTCAATTTCTTTAGATTGTGCTAAGGAAAGGTGGAAAGGTGTCAGGTACCTTTTTGCAGGGTACCTGACACCTTTCCTGATAAATATTTAAGGCTAATTATAAACGCCAAACCAGCCATAATCGAAACTCCTGCCGCTATTTCTTTTAACGAAACACTAGCGCCGCTTGCCAAAGAAAGCATTGTTGTAACAGACGAACCAAACATCAAAATGGCCGTGGCAACAGAGACTGGAACATATTTTAAACCGCTATACCACGTTAAAACATAGCCAAACAAAAGCCCGGCGGTAATAGCGGTCCAGCCGATTTGCACGATACTTAAACTGACGATGGGCGCGAGTCCACCAGAAAATCCAAGATAACCTAAAATAAATATAGACCCAAAAAACATTCTTCCCCAGGCGACAATTTTGCCGTCCAAGTCCCGCAAGGCGTATTTTGAGATTACATTTTCAATCGCCCACAAAAATGTCGCTGCCAAAACCATTAAATCCCCTTTTGAAAAAGACACTGGCAATTTTTTCAATAAAAACAAATTTCCCAAAATCAGCAAAAGCGCCCCGATTAAAAATTCTTTGCTGATTTTTTCTCTTAAAAACATAGCCGCCAAAATCGCCACGTAAACAAACATGGTTTTATGGATAAAACTTCCTTGCGCCGCTGAAGTCAAAGAAAGACCTTTAAAAAATAGCAGAAACGGGACGCTGCCGCCAACCAAGCCGATCAAACCCAACACAGACCACTGCTTTTTTGTTAATTTTTTTAACGCAACACGCTCTTTAATTGCCAAAAAGATGCTGCAAAGCGCCAAAGCCACCAAAGCGTTTTTTAAAAAAGTAAAAACATAGGGATTTATCACGCTGACGCTGTATTTATTGATAAAAATAGAAAAACCTGAAATTATCGCGGTGGCTAAAACTAATATTAAACCTTTTTTATTCATTTACTTTGACTACGAATTACGAATTTTCACGAATATACGAATCTTTTAAATCCCACCCAACCTCCAGAGCTAAGCTCAGCTTTGCCTTTAAAAAGGGAGGAGTCATTCCCTCCTTTATTAAAGGAGGGTTAGGGTGGATTTTATTTCGTATATTCGTATTATTTCGTATTTCGTAGTAAACTTTTTATTTCTTTAGCCTGTTTTTGGCTTATCCTTTGCACAATAACATTATTTTGCGTCAAAACCCAATCGCCCTTTTTGACTTTTATAAGTGCACCCACTTCTTGCGAGCCTTTCGCTGATTTTACCTTAGCAACGCCATTCTTAAACGAAATAACTTGTTTGGGAATAGTTAAACACATACGCTTCGCTAAATTCAAAATTCAAAAATCAAAATGCAAAATTTTTGTATTCGCCTCCGGCGAATTTATTTTAAATTTTGAATTGTCATTTTTCATTTTGATATTTACATTTTAAATTTTTTAAATTGCTCCCTGAATATTTTTTATTCTACTATATTGAAATACCGGCCCGTCTTTACAAGTGTAATATGGCCCGACACCGCAATGCTGGCAGACACCGATTCCGCAGTGCATTCTTCTTTCAAGTGACAAATAAATATCTTCATCGCTAAATCCGTGTTTTTTTAATTTTTCTAAAACAAATTTATACATTACCGGCGGACCGCATATAAAAGCTCTCGCATTGAGAACCAAAGAGGCTACGTCAAATAATTTTGTTACTAGCCCCACACAACCTTTCCAATCCTCGCATACTTTATCGATTGTCAGTTGCAGATTTATGCCGTTTTTTCGCCAATCATCATATTCATTGCGGAACAGCATTTCCGATGGATGTTTTGCGCCGTAAAAAATCTGGACTTTCGCATCTTTATCTAAAAAATCATTTTTACCAAGAATTAATGTTCGTAGAGGAATTAAGCCTAATCCGCCAACGACTATTAAAACGTTCTTTTTCAATTGGCCACCCAGCTCAGCGGGGTTAGGCCCAGCTAAGCTGGGCCATCCGCTTCCAAAAGGACCGCGAATTCCAACTTTATCTCCTGTTTTCAAAGCATGCAATCTATTGGTCAGCCTGCCAGCCGCCCGTATACATAATTCAATATTTTTATTTCGCGTACCGCTGCACGGCGCAAAAGGCGCTTCGCCAAACCCGGGCAAAGACAAAATCATAAATTGGCCCGGCTTATGCAAAATGTCTTCATCGAGTCTTAATTGAAAATGCATTTTATTAAAAGCAAATTCAAATAACTTTATGTCCGGCGTCTGATCGGTAATTTTGACTATTTTTGCGGATTTGGTGTCGTAAGGATTAAACATCTTGCTTGTTGACAAATTATAATATAGAAGATAAAATATGATAAAATTGTTCTTTGGGAGGCTAATATGGAAACGAACGGAAATATTGTTTTAGACTGGAACGAAGAAGAAACATGTGTTGATTGTGGCAAAAAACTGGGCTATCCGAAAGGCAGACATATTGACTTACGGCCAAATTATGTAAATGGCCATGGCGATCATTGTACTCCTTGTCTTCAAACCTGCTCCTTCGCAGCCATACTGGGGACAAACTAACAAAAATTATTTCTACTAAGCACTACTTCCTATGAGTAGTGCTTTTTCTATTTCACGAATTTTCTATACTTTTTAAAACTTCCGCAATATCGATTCCAACCGGACAAACAGCCGCGCATCGCCGGCATCCCACGCAGCCCATGAAATTAAATTCATCGGGAAGGCGAGCAAATTTATGAAAATACCAGAAATGAATTCGCTCAGCCGTATTTTTTAAAAATTTATAGCCTTGCCCTTCTCCGCCAGCTGACGGAGAAGCGCCTCCCGCCACCTCGGAAAATTCCTGCCAGTAGCAGGAATCCCAACAGCGTTGCCTTGTGCCATAACTTGAATTTTGTTCTGCTTTTTGGCCCGAGGCAGGACCGAGCTCAGCTTGATCGTCAATTCTAAAACAAAAACAAGTCGGGCAGACAATTGTGCATTTCCCGCATTCAATACAGCGTTTCCCCAGCTCGTCCCAAATTTTCTGATTATGTTTATTTTCCAGCTTATCTTTTAATTTCAACATCCGCTCATCCAATTTTCCTTCGCGAACCGGCCCGCTGAACTGAATATTGATATAATCTTTGTAACCAAACTCGTTTAAAATTTTCTGGCCCAAAGGAGAGCCGGTAAAAACCGCGTATTCTAACCCCTCCTCTCCTCCCCTTAGTCTAAGGGGAGGTTGGGTAGGGTTATTCAACGACGCTAAAAATATATCAAAACTTAAATGTTCCAGAATGTCTTCTTCAAACGTCTGCTCAAAAATATTCTGGGGCAGATCGGGAATCAGGCTGTGACCGACAATCAGGATATGGCGCCGCCGCGCCTGATAATACGGGTCTTTTTCAAAAACCTGGTCATAAAGCAAAACAGCTTTTAAATCAAGCAGGTTTATGCCAAAAATTGCCACATCTTTTTTGGAAAGCAAATCTATTTTTAAATTTTGATTTTTATATTCAAAAAGTGTTTCTTTTTCGGGCACAAAAAAACGCTTAAAAGAGAAAAATGGCAAGCCGCTTTCAAGCTTTAAATCTTCCGGATTTTTTATTGAATCAATTGTTAAGGCGCCATTGAGCTTTTGCGTACCAAAAACCTCCCATTGTTTTTTCTTAAGGAATAAAATAAAATCTTCTAACTTTTGCCTTGTTAGCATTGTGTTGTTTAGATTTTAACATAAAAAACATAGTCAAACAATACAAATAATTAACCAAAAACCCCAAGGCTTTTAAACCTTGGAGTTTTCAAAATCTTGAGGTAAGTCTTACCAGAAT
>PEYL01000012.1 GCA_002774415.1 Candidatus Portnoybacteria bacterium CG08_land_8_20_14_0_20_40_83
GGCTTGGCTCCAATGCTGTCGCTAAATTGAAATTGATTTTCTGTTACGTTTCTAACTTGTTTAACAATCGTCAGGTCTTTAATCCGCGAAATCTGAGTGATGTTAACACTGGCAGAGTCCTGTTTTTGCGACACGTTATCAGCCTGGACAAAACCAGTGTTGGTGGCTGTGCAGTTTGTATTACTAGTGACCGTCGCTTCAAAAGTCACATTGTGAACAGAACCTGGATTCATTGAACCCAAATTTATGCCGCTCGAAGTTATGCCATCTGTCACGGAAACTCCATCAACTTTTGTAGAACCGCCGATATAAGAAAGCTGGAACGGAAGCGAATCACGCACCATGACATTTTGGGCTATTGCGTCACCGGTTGAATTAATTTTCAGATTAAACTGAACTGTATCCCCTTCCTGGGCATTGGTTGATTCAGAAAAGCTAAATTCATTATTGCTTTCATTCCTGACGGTTTTTGCAATCACAAGATTGGCATTTTGCACAATGCCTAAAATGCAAACGGTCGCCGTGTCTTGCTTTTGCGAAACATTATTGGCCATAACAAAGCCAAAATTCGTGACGCTGGCGGTTGTATTTGCATTAACCGTCGCTTCAAAAGTCACATTACGGGAGGTGCCCTGATTCATTGATCCAAGATTAATACCGCCGGAAGTTATACCGTCAGAAACAGGACTTCCGTCAATCTTAGTTGAACCAGCAGCATAAGAAAGCTGAGAAGGTAATTGATCAAAAACAACAACGTTTTGAGCCGCCGCATTGCCCGTTGAATCAATTTTCAGGTTAAAGGCAAGCCGGTCGCCCTGATTGGCGGTGGTTGACTTAGAAAAATTATATTCGTTTTTGGTTAAGTTTTTTACTGTTTTGACTATATTCAGATTTGGAGTCTGAATAACCTGAGAAACCTTAACTTTAAAATTAACCATACCTGAAAATTCCCAACAACCTTCTATGTCGCCGACATTGATTCCGTTTCCAACAATTTCATTTCCGCTTTGGCCGAATAAAAAAGTGGCTGGCGCATCAGACAAAGGACTTGTCTGATTGGGAAACCACTGGGCAGAACCCGAAATAAATTGAAGCGTCTGGGACGAAGAAATATTGACGGTGTTCGAAAAACTCATCGGGCTGGCCGCTGTGGCGTTTTCCGCGTTGTCGGCCCATAAAAAGCCGGCTAGTGTCTGCATCTGGACGGTTGCCGAAGGAATAGATGCTCTCAGCTTCGTGTTTGTCGCGATTGTATTGTTGACGCCGTTGTGATAATAGACCGAAAAAGTCAAAATATCGCCCGGGTCGGCTGAAACAGCCGTTGCATAATCCGTTCCCTTTGTGTCGTTTTTGACACAGATAATAAAGTAGTCCCGATTATACTGCAGAGTGCAAGAATAAGGAGTGAATATATTGAATCTCGGACCGGCTGCTTTTAAAACCGAAAATGGCTGAAGCAGCATGCCCGAAACTGTCGCAAAAACAAAAAGTCCAAAAATAAGCTTTTTTGAGCCTGATTTTGCTTTTTCTCCGAATTTCCTTTGCGCTTCTGCCAGATATAAATTTAATTTAATGTTATTTTTTTCTTTGTTAAACATAATTTTTAATTACTTATTTAAGACTTCCCGACTAAAAAGTCTCCCTCGCTTTAATTTTTAATATTACGTATCTTAATTTCAATAATCTTAAAACATCAGAATATTTCAAGCCAAAATAGAGCAAGGCAGAAAAACCAATGCTGATGAGCAAAGAATAAACGATATTTTCAACCAAAGAATTTGCGCCAGTCACTGCCCTGATCGTCGTACCTTTAACAGTAGGTAAAATAACCGTAGTTCTTGTTTCATTAGAAATAATATCGCTTATTCCCTGGGCTTTTAGCAAGGCCGTGTTGCCGATGATAAATCCGGTATAAGGAACGGTCTGCACCTTAACCCGATAAGAAACACTAATCACAGAATTAATCCCGATTATGCCGATATTCCAAGTTATTTGATTCTGCGATGAATTATAAAAACCGTTATTTGCAACATCTTGAAAGACCGTGTAGGAAGGCAAAACATCGGTTATTTGAACATTATTTAATGTCTGGCCCGTGGTATTTGTATATGAAATTGCATATTGCAGAGTATCGCCTGGCAGAGCTTCATTATCTGTATCAGTGCCATTGGGTGCTGTCTGATTCGCCACTGCTTTTTTAAGCGGCGCAGGTATAGGAATTTGCTGGCTTAAAATCACCTGAGCAGAAGCCTGCTGTTGGGATACGTTATCGCCCGTGACATAAGCGAAATTGGTAAAAGTCTGACTTCCAATGAATGACCCGACAGTTATGTCAAAAACAATGGTTCTTGTTTGATTGGCAAACATTGTGCCTAAATTTATTCCGCCGGAAACAAAAGAATCGGAAGCTGAACTGCCGTCAAGCTGTACCGAGCCCGATATAAAATTGAGCCCCGAAGGCAAAACGTCCCAACTTCTCACATTATTAACCTGGCCGTTGGGCGAGCTAATCTGGACTGAAAACCTGACTCTATCGCCCTGATTGGCACTGACGGAACCGACCAGCAAACCGGTCTGGTATTGGGTTGATATATTGCGCACATATTTAGCAATATTTAAATTCCCGGTTTGGCCCTGAGAGGTAAAAATTGTTGCCGAATCATTTTCTTCTGGCACTTGGTCGGCTCTGGCATAAGCGGTGTTTGTCACAGTAAGGGTTGAATTGGTATTAACTGTTGCCTGAAAGATAATAGTTGCAATGCTACCGACCGACAGAGAACCGATATTGATTCCGCCCGAAGTGATACCGTCGCCGGTAAAATTGCCGTTAACGCGGGTCGTACCGCCCGAATAAGAAAGCACCGAAGGCAGAACGTCCCGCACGAAAACATTATTTAAAGTCATATTGCCCGTGTTTTGGATCTGGATTTGAAATTCTAAATTGTTATTCTGGCTGGCCGAAACGCTGTCAGAATATCCACCCTGGCCAGTTGTGATGTTGCGGACAGTTTTTGAAATTGACAAATCGCCTGTCCCTTGTCCGCTGCCGACTCTTACCTGAAAATTAACAAATCCTGAAAATTCCCAGCAGCCCTCAATATTGCCGATATTTAATCCAGAGCCGAAAAGTTCAGAACCCGATTGGCCAAAAAGAAAAGGGGCGGGATTATTGGTTAAGGGACTCGTCTGATTGGGAAACCATTTAACTGAACCTGAAATAAGCTGCAAAGCAGCCGATTGAGAAAGATTGACCGTGACTGACTGGCTCAAAGGATTGGCGGCTGTGGCATTTTCCGCGTTATCGGCCCAAAGGGAAGCTGTTAATGTTTGCGTTGAAGCGGTTCCCGAAGGAAGCGCGACTTTCAACATTGTATTATTCGCAACAGTATTGTTAACGCCGTTATGATAATAGACCGAAAAAGTTAATATGTCGCCTGAATCAGCCGAAACCGGAAAATTAAACCCGGTGCCTTTTGTGTCATTTTTCACATCAAGCAAAAAATAATCCTGGTTATTGGTCTGGGTATGGACATAGGGGGTAAAAATATTAAAACGGGGATTGGCTGCCTGAACCAAAGGAACAAAAGACATTTGGATTAAACTAAATAAAATTAAAAAGCCGCTTCCCATTTTCATGGCTTTTTTAAGACTGTATTTTTTGTTTTGTTGCACTATATTCATTTTTTTAAATTTATTTATCCCGTTACATCCGCTCTAAACAACGGGATATTAAAGAAACATTTATTTTATCCCGTCATTCATCAGTTGCGAAAAGCAAATCTTTTGCGGATGTAACGGAATTTATTCTACACTTCCATTCTTTTAAATGCAAGTTTTTTTATTTTCATCCAAAAGAATGAAGGGAGGATGAAAAATTTTCCATCCTCCCAGTAAATATCGACGCTATCTTGCTGCCGGCCGTGAATTCGACCGGTTTGTCGGACATGTGACCCTTGACCCGTACCCTCTTCCATATCCGCCTCTTCCATAGCCATAGCCATATCCACCATAGCTGTATCTGCCGCCAAATATTGGCGGAGGCGGAGGCAATAGGATTCCAAAGCCATAACTTCCGTAACCGCTATTGTAACCCGAGTCATCTGAATACATTTGCCGGCTATAGTTTTCGCTGTAATCTGCCGGCGCTTGAATGTACACATATATAACCCTTTTTCTGGGCGGCGGCTGCTGAACTACAATGACTTCTTCGTCCTCTTCCTGCTGTGGCTGCTCTACAACCACAATCTTTTTCTTTTTCTTCGGTGGCTGTTGCGGCTGGGGAGGCGATTGCGACACCTGAACAGGCGGCGCAATTCGGATTTTAATCCCCTTGACAGCATTACCGCATATAGCAATGGTCTTGGGCATATAAATCGTCGCCCCATCCTGATCCTGCGAGACTTCACAAAGTAAAAGTGTGCCTGCCGGAATCCATCCTGTATACCATTTTCCGCTAAGGGACTGGGTTTCCACGAGCATTCTTTCCTTTGTGGAATAAGGGGTCAGCCCTGTTTCGCGAATTTGTTTCTCCACTTTTTCCATAGAATTACGGTGAGTTAATTTTAAATCTCCGTAATTTCCAGCTGGCACATCAGAAATAACTTGTTCCTCTGCCCAAGCTGGAATAGCCAAACCTACAAGAACTCCTACTAAAACTGCCAATACTCCAAAAATCATTCTTCTCTTTTTCATAGCAATCCTCCTTTTCTACAATATTGTTTTTGTTCTGTATTTTGCGTCGATATTGAATTTCAAAAGAACTCACCTTTTCCTCTAAAACACATCTATTTCAGAATATCGCATTATATATCAAGTTTATAATCTTGTCAAGGGTTTGACAATTAGTCAATCAACACCCCTTGAATCACTAATCTTTTCCACGCCGTGCCAATAGGCCAGCAAGTCATTAAAGTTATCGTTTTTTTATCGGTTTGTGAATTAAGCGTTGCTATGTCAGGGGTAACAACTTTTTGCTCTGTCACCTGATAATCATATTTATACTGATTCCAATAAATGGTTACAATATCGCCCGGCTCTAGTCTATCCAGGAGAGCAAAAACTTGGCCGTATTGAGTTTTATTCCATAAATAAGTTGAGCTGTGACCGGTCAAAAATACTTCTCCTGTTTCGCCGGGCAATTTACTGCCGGGATAAACTACCACTCCTTGATTAAGCGCTGTGTTTAACTGGCTCTGCGAATTGCCTGCAGCAAAAACCAAAGGCACATCAATATTTAATTTACCAATCACAATGGAATTTTGTTTATCATATTTTTGCCTAACTTGGCTTTGAGGCAATGCCGTTCCGGTTTTTGAAATCGGATTTTTGACGGCAACCTCGGCCGGTTTTCCGCGCTCCCAATCAACCTCCCGAAGATAAAAAGAAGGAAAATTTAAAGTGACAAAGCTCACAATAAAAACTGCCAAAGCCGTGACGCCAAAAAAAATCGGTTTGTTAAACTTAAATAAATTCGGGAAAAACGGCCAAGTGGCTTTTCTGTATTTTAAATATTGGTCGCCAAACTGCTCAATCAATTGTTTCTCTTCATCTTTGACATCCGAACGCCATATAAAATAATTTATTATGCAGCCCAAAATCAAAAACCAGGAACGAAGCAAAATTGCCAAAGCAGGATTTAAAAGAAAGATTATGGCGCTATACATCGGATGGCGAACATATTTGTAAATACCCTGCGTCTGCAATTGATTTTCGCGGCGCCTCGGCGCCAAAGAAAAAATCGCCCAAAAAGTGACAAATAAATAAATTGCCAGCAAAACAAAAAATGCAATCTGAGAATTCTGCTTCTCAACCACCATTTTTGGCCCGCCGGCAATTGCGGAAATTATCAACGCCAAAAGGCCTAAGCCCAGATTGGAAAAAACGGCTTTGGGAAGACATCCTAAAATTGGAGATTTTTTTTCTGACATAATTAATGCGACCCTGATATCCGGATGGCACCCAGATGACCCTGATAAAATATCCGGGTAATCCGTGTGTAAAATCCGGGTAATCCGTGTCGCTAATCTACACAAATATCATCCCAACTGAAATCCCGATTAAAATTAATGTCAAAATAATCGTTGGTGCATGCTGAATCCTGATTTTAACCAAAATATTTATTGCCAAAGCGATCAAGAGAAAGAGACTGAAATAAAGATAGAGATTTTTTGCCAACTCAACAAAATTAATCGTGAATGTTCCCAAAACTCTTGCCGGTAGAGATAACTGTGCAATTGGCGCCTGAGTCAACTTAATGTTTTCTTCACCGGCTAATTTGGGCTCTGCTGACGGAGCATTTATTGGCGTCTGCTCTTTTGTTTCTCCCACTTTTTGTGTTTCATTAACAGTTTCTGTTTTTGGAACGGGTTGGGTCGGACTATTTGTTTTTGCCGCTGGAGAAGTTTTTGGCTGCGCAACAGCCGGCGAGCCAAAAGCCAAAACTGAAACGGTCGTCTGCCGGCCGTCTATCTGGCCCGCTGCAACCGCTACGCCTATGTCTTTAAAATTCGGGTTTAAAATATTGTCGCGATGACCGGGACTTGCCATCCAAGCCTCAAAAACTGCATCCGTATCAATAAAATGTATAGCCAGATTCTCCCCTGCCCAGACAAAACTATAGCCCGCCTTGCCAAACCAATACCAAGGGCTGATTCCCGAAGGAGAAGTGTGGTCAAAATAATTATTTGCTATCATGTCCTGGGCTTTTAAACTGGCCGCCTCGTTTAATTTTACGTCTACACTAAGCGCCGACAAATTTTTGACCGTTCTTTCCTGATTTATCAAATTAACCAGATTTTGGGCATTGATCGCCGCGAAAAAGTCCGTCTTTGGGAAATATATAACAAAAGCAATAATGACGATTTTCAAAATTAAGATACTTAAACCATATCCCAAAAGCGCCTTCTGACTCAAAACCAGCGGCTCAAATTCATTGCCTTCCTGCGGCACGAAAATTGACTTTAGTTTTTGTATGATTTTACTCATTTCACAACTATAACAGAAATTAAGTCTCTTGTCAAATCATTCGGCCAAAATAAAAAGGCCTCGTCAAAACTGACCGAGGCCTTAAATAGTTTCAACTGCAATCATTTCGCCCCCGGATGCGGATGGGCAAGGTTTCGGAATCTCTCTATGCCAAATATCTTGAGCAACATGAGCATCGCGAAATTGGCAACCCGCCAGACTGGCCGATACTTCAAGGGCAGCAGCGGATTGTCGTGATCCAGCTGTTTTGATGTTCTGATCGGCCAAACCCGGATGTCTGGAAACACCTTGCTAAAAATGAACTGGCATCGCCTCATATGGCTCTTGTCCGCGATGATGCCGATGGCCGAGACATCTAATTTTTCCTTCATAATCACTTCTTTAACCGCTGCTGCTTCGTCAATCGTCGAAATCGACGGCCTAGCTTTAAAGATTTTCCCGTCAGGCACATCGAGTTTTCTGAGCACAGCCTTCCGCGCTTCATACTCCGGCTCGCAATAGTCAAAGCCCGCACTCGTCAGTATGACCACCAATTTTTCATACTGCCTCAGATAGTACACTGCCTTTTCCAGTCCTTCCACGGACATTACAGGTAATGCCTGCCGATCGGGAATATATCCGTAGCTCAACGCCACAATAACCTCTGTCTTTTTGTTTTCCATCCCTCTCCTCCTTTGGTCCGCCGTAGTCCCGCATAGCAAGACAAAGACGATCTATCCGATCTGGATTTTTTCTGCATAATTGCAGCTATCTATTCAGTTTTTGAAGGACTAATTTATGTCCAATATCGTACACTATAATAATGACTATGTCAATAGCAGAAGCCTAAACCAAAAAAGAGCCCGGAGAGGCTCTTTTTTAAATTCTATAAATAAATTAATCTATTGCTGAATAGTTGCTGCGGTGCTTCCAATGTCCAAACCGCTGGACTGATTAAGAGAGCTCCATATAAAAAAAGTGAAAACTACTCCGGTCATCAAAATCAAAACAATTGCCAGATACGGATTAATTTTTTGTTTTAAATCAATCATTATAATTTTGAATCAATTATTTTCTGAAATTCCTCGTATGGCTGGGCGCCGACAATTTGCTGGCCGTTGATATAAAATGTCGGGGTGCCTTCAATTTTTATCTCGTTTGCTTTATTATACCAATCCTGAGCCGCTGTTTTGGCGAGGTCGGAATTGTAGCATTGCTCAAAACCATCGCCCAGTCCCATATTTTTTGCCGCGCTAAGCAAAGCATCTTCTCTGGTTATATCTGCTTGGTGATTAAATATATAATCATTAAATTCCAAAAATTTTCCGGCTTGATTGGCGCAAAATCCTGCTCTGGCCAGCTCAAGAGGCGGCAATACATAAATGACTATTTTAACTTTGCCAGTTTTAATATAATTTTCTTCTATTTTTGGAAACGTCTGGAGCGCAAAATCAGCGCAATGGGAACAGAGAAAATTTGTATATTCTTCTATTGTTACGGGTGCTTTTTCGTCTCCTATCATTATTCCCGGAGTCTTATCTTGCGAAGAATTTGTTTGGGAATTTTGGGTATTGGAAACCGCTGCCGGGCTCGGTTTGTTTTTACTGTAAAACCAGCCCGCCCCAATTAAAATTAATGCCAAAATTACCGCGATTATAATGATTTTTTTGTCGGACATACCCAGTATATCAACCTCGACCGCCGCCCAAGGCGGCAAATTGACCGCCTCGGAAAATGATGATTGAGGATGAAATTATAATTATCTCCTTTGCCCAGAAACCTCGAGAAATAAAAGTCGAGGTTGTATTACTGGGCATGATGTTTTTTTAATAATAAGAAAATACTACTTTAGTCAGGATAGCAAACAATTTTAAAATAGTCAAATAATTTGGCTAATTTTCATCTTTATCTTTTTCTTCCTTTCGCCCCAAAACAGTATCAATAGCTTTTTTTGCTGCCTGCCGGTTTTTTTCTTCTGATGTCAGCCTACCCCCTTCAGCTATTGTCAGCGCTTCGTCATCTTCTATTGTAGGCATTTTACCCTTAAACACTTTTCTTCTGCCTCTTCCGCCTCTTCTCTTTTTTTAAATGGGAATTTAAATTGTTCGTTCATTTTTTTTGAGTTTGGAAATTTTTGGATGGCGTTGATGTGCCGATCAAATCCTCCAAGTCAAGATTTGTATTGTTTTTTCTTGCCTGTCTGGTGATAACCGAAACAGAAGTATAATTTTGGGAATTGGAAACAAAATTGTCATAAATATGCAGTAACGCAAAAAGGCTCATAATTTCAAGTGCAATTACTGCCAATAAAGTCGGCTTTATAAATTTTAACATTTTCTTATTGCCGAGGAAAGCGAGATAAGTAAATACGTTACTTATTTAATTACGAGCGACGCAGGCAACAAAGGGTTAAATAAAAACCCTTTATATTGCAATATATTCCACCCAGCGCTTATAAAGCTCACCCGTAGCCCGCACATCGGCCAGGCAATATCGGGCGATTTCCAAATATTTTCCTTCGCTAAAAAATTTGTTAATTTTATCGCCTGTTATCCCTCCAATTTTGGGGCTTTTGATGCCCAGCGACCGGCAATAAAAATCGAGTGAAAATTTTCTGAAAGCGCCATAAAAAGTAAGCTGTTCAAGCAAATCAACATGCCTGTCTGCGCTGTAGCGGGGCGGCATTAAATTTTTTGTCGCTTTTATTTTCAAAACAGCGCTGCGCAAAAAAAGATACGGGCAGTCAAAACCCCGGCCATTGAAAGTGATAAACTGGTTATAATTTTTGATATCATTCCAGAAATTTTCTAAAATTTCTTTTTCTGAACAGGCTTCAAAATCAGCGCCATTTTCCGAAAATTTAGCGATTTTTTTATTGGGCGCCTGAAAATAAACTTTTCCTTTTTCTGTTTCCGGGTTTAAAAGCGCCAAAGCGACAATCTGGCCGGTAAATGGCCAGAGGGCGGTTTTGCGCTTTGTGTCGCTTTTTTTCTTCTCGTCTTCAGCATATTTTAAAATATAATCCTGGGAATCTTCGTCCAGACCTTCAAATTCGCCGATTGTTTCAATGTCAAAAATAACCTTAGCCATAATTTCTCAAGGCGCGAGGGCATTGCCTTCCAAAAACATCGCGCAGCCGCGCCATTGCATTTATTAATCAAGCGATAAAAGGCGCGGCGAGCGCTGAGCGGCAGCTGGTGATAAACTTACGTTTACCGCATACCGAACTGACCGCGTTTTTTGGAGGCGACACCCGAGTGCTATTTTGCTTTCACTCCCTTAAACCTGCTCAGCTTTCCCATGCTCGTTTTATTATCCATAAAGCGGCCACTCTTAGTGTCTGTTTTGGTGAATAATTTGGTGCGGGGATTTTTGTATTGGGCACGGCAACGAACCATGCCTTTTCTCCCCGCCCCTTTTGGAGGATTGGTAGCCATGTTTAAACAAATTAATGCTTTTCGCCTTTTAAGTATATCATAAGACTTTTTTTAATTTTTGACAAATCAAAAGGGCTGTCCGGCCGGACAGCCCCAAAATAGTCTTTTTTAGATGATTTAATTTTGCGGCTGACTTTTTTACTTTCCCGCAACAGTCCTAAAATTTGACCTCAACCGGTTTGCGTTCTTCCTCGCCTTCAAGCTGAAAAAATTCAGCTGACTTAAAACTGAAAATTTTAGCCACGATATTTGAAGGAAAAACCTCAAGAGCAGTATTTAGGTCTCTGACATTGCCGTTGTAAAACCTTCTGGCTGCCTGAATCTTGTTTTCTGTATCGGCCAGCTCTTCCTGCAGTTTGGAAAAGTTTTCCGAAGCGCGAAGCTGCGGATAATTTTCGGCCACCGCAAATAAAGATTTCAGCGCACCAGAAAGCATATTTTCTGCCTGGGCTTTCTGTGCCGTGCCTGAAGCAGAAATTGCCTTGGCTCTGGCTTCGGTCACTTTTTCAAATAATTCCCTCTCGTGTGTCGCATAGCCCTTAACCGTTTCCACTAAATTTGGAATCAGGTCGTGCCTTCGTTTTAACTGCACATCAATATCAGACCAAGCCTCGTCCGTCCTTTTTCTCAATCTGATGAATCGGTTATAAGCAACAATAAGCCACAAAACGATTATGGCTAAAATTATTAAAATAATGGTTGTCCACATATTGTTTGTTTTCTGATTAATAATAATCAACTCCTTAAATCATACACGATTTTACCAAAAAGTAAAGCCTCGCGGCATATTGAGCCGTAATCAGTTAACAAATATTTTTAAATTAATCTATTCTTTGACAAACTTATTATAAAGCCAAGCAAAGACCCAACCGAGAATAAAGCCCGCTATCACATGCTCAATCAGCATCAAAATTGCCCCTAAAAAAGAATACGGAGCAAAGTGTATTGCAGCTACTCGTGCCATTGCAACGCTGGCTTTGCCGCTCAATAAAAAATATATCATTGCCAAAAACACCAATCCTCCATCAAAGATTGCCGCTGCATAAGCAAGAGCTAATTTATTTAATTTCATATGTGCTTTGTTTATTTAAACTATTGCTAATCAGCTCGACTGCACTGATTATTTATATTCTAACTCATTTCTGGCATTTTGGCTTGCCCGCCCGCAGGCGTTGGCAGGCGGGACAAAAATGAGCAGAGCGGCCGCCGATTTTCAGGCGCTGGATTATTCCGCCACAATTTTTGCATTTTTCTCCTTCTCTTCCATAAACTTTCAAACGCGGCACATAATCCCCTTTTTTACCAAATGCATCAAGATAATCGTTATTGGATGAACCGCGAAATTTATAAGCTTCTGGCAAAATTTTTTTAATTCCTTCAAAAATTTTTTTAATCTCTTGCTGTTTTAATCCGCCAACTTTTCTTAAGGGGTGGACTAGCGCAAAAAACAAAATTTCATCGGAATAAATGTTGCCGATGCCTGCCAAATTTTGCTGGTCCATTAAAAATTGTTTAATTTTTGCCTTGGGCCTTTTTGTCAAAATGGCGGAAAAATCATCCAGCGTAAAATCTTTCTCTAATGGTTCCGGCCCTAATTTTTCTTTTTCAAAAAATTCAGCCAGCTCATCCGTTTTCATTGCTTTTACATAACCAAACTGCCTCAAGTCATTGTGGAACAGCCGGCTGCCGTCTTGAAAATCATAAATCAAATGATTCCATTTTATATCTTGCTCTTTTAACGCTTCACCTTTTTTCCGGAAAATCAAACGGCCTGACATTTTGAGATGTACCAACAGACTCCAGTCATTAGATAATTCAAATATCAAAATTTTTGCCCGCCTGGCCACGCAATTAATTTTGGCGCTAATAACGATTTTTTTGAATTCAGCCAAAGTCAACTTAACCATCTTTGGCAAGCTGATTTGGACTTTTTTGATTTTTTTGCCAGTTAATAACTTATTCAACTGCCCTCTGATTGTTTCAACCTCCGGGAGTTCAGGCATAGTTTCTAAAAATAATTACCTTTGATTTTATATTTTAATTTACAAGGCGAAGGCACAAACATCCATTCAAAATAGAGCCGCTTGGCATTTTTTATATGCGGTCCTTCAAAATCAAACCAAACTTTTTTAAAAGCCTCTGCCAAAATTTTTCTCATTCGCCCGATTTCCGGGTCAGCTAAAAATATATACTGATTATCCATGTCGATTATTACCGAATAATGGCCTTCGTAATGTTCGCCGTATAAAGAGAACCAATCCACCAAAACCGGCTTGCCCTGTTTTAAAAAATACCTGATATCGGCTAAAGTACCGTTTTCTTTCCAGAATCCATGCCAGCCCAAAGACTTAACCGCCGCGATTAAATTTTCCGGAGAGGTTCCTTCTTTAGCACTGGTTTTACTTTTTTTGCCCAGGGCTTGTTCGCTGATTTTCAATCCGTAAAAATTTAAAATCGCCCGCAATGCAGCCGGTCCGCAATATCCTGTTTTTGTTTGTTCAAAAATCTTAAGTTTAATCATTTTTTTAGTTGAAAGTATCCATACCGGGTAGTAGAAATTCGACAATTTAAGATTATCTGCTGCCGGGCAGCAGTCGAATTTTTCAAGAAGTAGAAATTCGGCTCGTTTTTATTTTGTTGCCTTCGGCAACAAGCCGAATTTTCACTTCCTGATTTTCACTACCAGGCCTAAGATTCGGCTTCCATCATAACACCTTGAACAGAAAAATAAAAGAGGCTTCCATTAAAGAAGCCTCAAAGAATTTTACAAACTAAATAATTTTTAATGTATACGCCTTAACGCCTGTTCTACTCTTGCTTTCTTTGAGCCGCTGACCAGAATCAATTTAACACCAAGTTTTTTCAAAAGGTTTTTATAACGCCGTTCAACCTCTTTGCGAAAATTCTCTTTCTCGCTCCGCACGCCATCTTTTTCCATAGGAAATTCGATCGGGACCCAAACTACATAATCGTATTTCGCATTTTTTAAAACAACATCTCTTATTACTTTTTTAGCTTTTGCATCTTTTAAAGCTATCTCGCCATAAATTAAATAATCAAACAGACACTTATCAGCGACCCATCCTGGCGGCGTTGTCCTTTCTAATTCCCACTGTCTCATCACTAACCAAAGTTGAACTTCTAAGGGAGTATTCTCGTTGATTTCAAAACCCTTCGGGACCGCCTCTTTTCTAACAATATCATGGATATAATTTATCCCTAATCTTCTTGCCAACTTTTTTGCTAAAAAAGTCTTTCCCGTTCCGTGAGACCCAGCCGTTGCAATCCGTATTTTTTTGGAATTTCTCATTTTTTCCCTCCTTTTTGATTTATTCTCTATATTATAAAAAAACAAATAAAAAAGCAAATATCTATTCGTATCTTAATGCCTCTATTGGGTTTAATTTTGATGCGCGCCTGGCCGGGTAAATTCCAAAAACAATGCCGATAAAAGCGGCAACGCAGAAGCCAAGAATAATGGCAAACAGAGAAATGCCGGTCGGCCAGGCCTGGCCGAGAAAATAACCGATGACGACCGCTCCGAATATAGACAGAATGATTCCAAAAAATATCCCGATTGCGCCCCCAAGACAGGTCAAAATCACTGATTCAAATAAAAACTGGGTTAAAATATCGCGGTTTTTTGCTCCGATTGCCTTGCGCAGGCCGATTTCTCTAGTCCGCTCGGTCACCGAAACCAGCATTATATTCATAATGCCGATTCCGCCCACCAGCAAAGAAATCGCCGCGACCATTGCCAGAAAATAGGTTAAAATATCCGTAATGCTGCTTACCCTCTGCGCCAAATCCACTTGAGTTTCAAGATAAAAATCGTCTTTTTCCGGATCAGTGATACTGTGCATGTTTCGAAGAGTCATTTCAGCATCCCGGGCGGTTTGCGAAACAGTGGCATCTGAATCTGCCTGAATTACCAATTCATTAAAATATTTTATGCCGAAAATATATTTTTGCGCGGTCGTGTAAGGAAGCAGCACCGCCTCATCAAAATTAAAAAATGAAACCTGGCCTTTTTTTGGCAAAATGCCAATAACGCGTAAATTCTTGTCTTTAATCCTTATTTTTTTACCCAAAGCACTTTCAATCCCAAAAAGTTCGTTTTTCACTTTAGAACCGATAATTATCACGTCAGCGGCGGAGGCGACATCATCGCTCGTCACAAAATTTCCCTCTGCAACAGATATGTCAAAAATTTTTCCGGCTAACTCCGTACCGCCAAAAATCGTCACCTGATATTTTTCATTGCCGTATATTGCGGAATCGGCGCCAAAAACCATCGGCATCACCGATTCCAAAGTCGGCACATTGCTTTTCTTTTTTAAAGCTTCCACGTCTCTCTCTTTTAAAGAATCCGCAAACAAGCTTGTCACATCGGTAGGGCCGGTTGGCTGCCGGCCGGCATGGACCACAATAGTACGCGAACCCAAACCCTGAATCTGGCCCAAAATTAAATCTTGCGCGCCCTGACCAATTGACATCACTAAAATAATTGACATTATGCCGATGACAATTCCAAGCATTGTCAGAACAGTCCTGCCTTTATTGACGCGAAGGGCTCTGGTCGCGGTTTTTAAAATATCTTTTGCTGACATATATTAATTTATTTTTTTATTCGTATTTATTCGCGAGCTCGCCCCATATAAAAAGCTCCGCTTTTAACGGGGTAAACCCACCACAATCGTACGGCTTGCCCCGTGAATGCCGAAGGCATTTTTACGGGGCGAGCCAAATTCGTGCAAATTTGTAACCCAAGCAGGAATACCAGTTTTTACTTATCTTTTTATTAATTTGCGCTTTTCATTAAAATAAGTGATAAAACGCTTTCTTCTGTTTTTAAACAAAAAAATCCACAAATAAAGAATTGCCAGAATTGAATAATTAATAAACAAAATGTAGCTGTTGCCCCAATTCATCGAGGAATCTACCGCTAAAGAAGATAAGGGGTACAAAAAAGGAGTGGCAAAGAATTTGGCGCTGTGTCCGGGAATGTCAATCAAAATATGAATCCCCCAGGCGCCAAGCGCCCACCACGGCTTTTTTAAAATGAGCCAGACAATCAAAAAAACAATTGCGAAAATAACGAGGCTGTGGGTTATCGAATAAAGAATCGGGATTATTTCTGGCCTGACCGGGTTTAAATGCTCGCGAGAGCTGTCAATAATTGAAACGCCCCTTACGACAGAAATTGCCAAATAAATGCCGTTGGAAAAAATATCGGGCGCCACAGAAAAAAATATCGGCCACCAGATTTTTTTTGTTTTTCTAAAAATAAGCCCCGTCCAAAGACTGTGGGCAAAAATATCCATCAGTATAAATTAAAAATTAAAATATCAAAATGTAAAATTTAGGTATCGCTACGCGACAATTTATATATCATGCGCAAAGCGCATACCATAATTTTGAATTTTGATTTTTGCATTTTGAATTATTTCAGTATCCCGTCCCCTGCTTTCCTTCTTTGATTCACCTTCTCGTCTCCAATTATGCATCCGTCTTTCATTTTTAAGATTCTTTTTGCAAAGCGGGCGGTTTCGCTTTCGTGAGTAACAACGACGATTGTATGGCCTTTGCCATTTAGCTCATCTAAAATTTCCATTATTTGTTGCCCTCCCTTTGAATCTAAATTGCCCGTCGGCTCATCGGCTAAAATCAAAGAAGGATTGTTAACCAAAGCCCGGGCAATCGCCACTCTTTGCTGTTCCCCGCCTGAAAGCTGGCCGGGTATATGATCGATTCTTGCTGTCAGCCCCACGGCCGAAATCGCTTCTTTTGCAAGCCAATCGCTTTTTTGCATTTTTTCGCTGTAAAACAGAGGCAGCTTGACATTGTCAAAGACGCTGGTTCGCGGCAATAAATTATAACTTTGAAAAACAAACCCGATTTTTTCATTTCTTATTTCCGCCAGCTCGTCATCAGAAAATTTGGCAAAATCCTCGCCTTCAAATAAATACTGGCCAAAAGTCGGCCGGTCCAAAAACCCGAGTATATGCATTAAAGTTGATTTGCCGCAGCCAGACGGCCCCATAATTGCCACAAATTCGCCCTTTTCAATTTTAAGACTGACGCCACAAAGCGCTCTGGTCACTATCCCGTCACCGTATTCTTTAACAATATTTTTGGTCTCAATCAGAGTCATGCCATTGTTGTTTAAATTTTCGAGCCTGTCTGACGACAGGCAGGCTCATGTGTGGCGAAGAAAATTTATCTACTTACGCGTGATGTGAAATTCAGCTCTATTTTATTCCCTGAGCAAGTCCCGCTTAGCGGGACGCCGAAGGGTCTAAATAATCCTTCGACTTCGGCCTGACGGCCTCCGCTCAGGCAATAAGCGCCTTATTTAAGCCAAGGAATTTCACATCACGCGTATCTACTTACTTATCGCAATTGTTTCTCCTTCTTTTAGGCCAGAAATTATTTCTACTTCTCCTTGGTCGTTTTTAATGCCGGTTTCAATCTGTTTTTCTTTAATCTGCCCGTTTTCCATAATTTTCACAGTTTTGTTTTCTCCCACTACTCTTAAAGGAATAATCAAAACACCTACATGGCGTTCTGTTTCGATTTCGAGATTAGCGGTCATGCCTGATTTAATTCTAGAATCAGTACCTGACAATCCAATCGTCACTTGGTAATAAACAACTCCGGCAACCACTGTTTGCGCCGGGTCAATTTTTATTACCTTTCCCTGCCATTTTTCATTTTCTCCAAAAGCGTCAAAGGTTATCTGGACCGGGTCTGCTAGTTTTATTTTGGCAATGTCTGATTCGGCGATATCCGATTTAACCTCAAAGTCCGACAAACTGTTCATTGAAATTGCTATTTGAGTCAGGCTGGCCATTTCACCTTTTTGAAAAGCAACATCAGTAATTATTCCATCAATTGGGGCAGCCAAGCTTTTTTGGGCAATCTGATTTCTGACCTGATTCAAATTAGCCTGCGCCTGTTTGACCTGA
>PEYL01000020.1 GCA_002774415.1 Candidatus Portnoybacteria bacterium CG08_land_8_20_14_0_20_40_83
CGCCTTCGGTCCGCCGAAGCAGACCTACGGCGTGAGGCAGTCCGTCAGTGGGTTCGCGAAGGCGACTTTCGCTACACAAATTATGTATTTGTTTATTCATTAAAGAAAGTGCAAAGACGGTTATTATGTTGGTTATACTGATGACTTAAAAGATAGACTAGATAGACATCAAAAAAGTCATGTGTCGGCAACAGCAAATCGACTTCCCGTGAAATTAGATTTTTATTTTGCAATCAAAGATAAATACAAAGTATTTGAATTTGAAAAATATTTAAAATCAGGATTAGGAAGAATTTTTATCAGAAAACATCTATCCTAGTCAATATCTCTTTTAAAACTTATGCCCAAACATTCTCGACCCGAGAAAATTTGGCGATAGCTGGTAAACATATGGATGATTGTTATTTCCGTCGTTATCATTGTTGACTTTTTTTCTTTTGGGAAGTATAGTTTTCTTTTATCGCCCTTGACGCTTCTTTACATTTCGCTTTTGAGCGTTTATGTGACATCAAAAGAATTTCAGCGCTGGTTTCTTTCCTATCAGGGGAGGCATCCGGGAGAAATTGCGGTTGCGCTCTGGACGGGCTTGATAATTTTGATGTTAATTTTAAACGGATGGCTGGGGGGAAAATATCATATTTCTCAGGAAGTCATCTCTTTGTATCTGACAATTATCAGCATTTTCATCGTTTCAAAAGGTTCAAAAGCTTTTTATCGACTGCGTTCATCAAGATAAAATATCTTTGATTAAATTTTCAGCTGCTAAAAAATTTTATGTTCGCGTCAATTATTAATTTTGCCATAGACAATACTTTTTTAACTGTTTTGATTTTTGTGGCAGCGTTTTTTATAACCTGGATTATATATCTGCAATGGCAGATTTGGCAATTAAAAAAGAAATTAAAATTGCTTTTTGACGGCGGAAAAGCCCAGGATTTGGAGGGTGTGATTTTTGAACAGATAAAACGGTTGCGCAAAACAGAGCGGGGATTAAAAGAGCTTAATAAATTTGCGGAATATTTGGAAAAAATGGCTTTGCGAAGCGTTCAAAAAGTTGGCGTGGTCAGATTCAACCCTTTTCGCGAGACAGGTAGCGACCAAAGTTTTTCAATCGCTTTGCTTGACCCCGATGACAACGGGATGACGATTTCTGGACTTTTTACAAGAGAAGGCACAAGACTGTATGTTAAACCGCTGGCGAATGGCCAGTCAAAATATCCTTTATCCAACGAAGAAAAGGAAGCAATAGAAACGGCGGAGAAGAACTGGAAGATAAAGAAGCAGAAATAATTTCCAATTTCCAATTTCCAATCCATGGCGGCGAAGCCGCCATTTTGAACATTTAATCAATTTAGATTTTTATTAGAAATTAGATATTAGAAATTAGACATTTGAGAGTTCGCCATGGTAAATTAAATCAGTCACATATGGCTAAGGCAAATAATCAACAATCCAACTTGCAATCTCGACCTCCTGTGGTGGTCGTTTTGGGGCATGTGGATCACGGCAAGACTTCAATTTTGGATTATATTAGGAAAACAAAAGTGGTCGAGAAAGAATCAGGAGGTATTACGCAACATGTCGGAGCTTATCAGGTTGAGGTCGGTAACCCTCCTTCGTCCCGTCAAGGCGGGACTGCGGAAGGGCAAAGAAAAGTAACATTTATTGATACCCCTGGGCATGAAGCATTTTCAGCCATGCGCTCCCGCGGAGCAAATGTTGCGGATTTGGCTGTTTTGGTTGTGGCAGCAGACGAAGGGATTAAGCCGCAAACAAAAGAGGTGATTAATCTTGTGACGCATTTGAATTTGCCTTTTGTGGTGGCGCTTAACAAAGCCGATAAGCCGGGAATTATTGTGGAAAAAATTAAGAAACAATTGGCAGACAATGGAGTGCTGGCCGAGTCGCTCGGCGGCAAAGTGCCGATGATTTTGACTTCGGCAAAAACAGGCGCGGGCATTGATGAGCTGCTGGAAATGATTTTGCTCCTAAGCGAGATGGAAGAGCTGAAAGCAGATTTTTCTGTTCCGGCTTCGGGAGTCTTAATTGAGTCTTTTTTAGATTCAAAAAGAGGGCCGACGGCAACTTTGTTGGTACGCCAGGGTATCCTTTCTTCAAAAGACGCAGTTGCAACAGAATCAACTTTTGGTTCGATAAAAACCATGGAAGATTTTATGGGCCGAACGATTGAAAAAGCTGAACCCTCAACTCCGGTAAGAGCCACGGGTTTTTTGGAAGTCCCGTTGCTTGGCGAAGAGTGGCAGGTAATGGAAAACCCGGAAGCTGCGAAAGCAAGAGCAAGCCAAAAAGGCGAAATTGAGAGGAAGAAAAGAGAACCGGCTCAAATTCTTAATATCAGCCCAGAGCAAAAAGTTTTTAATTTGATTTTGAAAGCCGATGTTTTTGGCTCTCTTGAAGCATTACGTCAGACTCTGGAAACAATTTCTCAGCAAGAAGTAGTGTTGAGAGTTGTTTTGGCAGAAGTGGGAGAAATTGGCGAAGCTGATGTTAAACTAGCCGATTCTGCAAAAGCAAAGATTTTTGGCTTCAGAATTTCCCCGAGCCGAATTGCTTTAAATGTTGCCCAAAGGCTGGGCGTCAGAATTTTTAGTTTTGATGTTATTTATGAATTGGTCAAAGTAGTTAGGGAACAGATGGCTTTAATGCTTGAGCCAGAAGTGGTGCGTCAAGAAATTGGTCAATTAAAAATACTGGCTATTTTCAAGCGTGACGGTTCGCGCCAGATTGTAGGCGGAAGAGTGACTAGGGGAAAAGCAGAAAGAGGAAGTTTTGCGGAAGTTCAGAGAGGGGAAGAAAAATTAGGCAGGGGGAAAATTGCGCAGCTTCAGGCAAATAAAATAGACGTGGATTCTTGCCAAAAAGACAAAGAATGCGGAATGCTTTTTGAGGGCGAGCCGATAGTTGAGAAAGGAGACACACTGGTTTTTTTCAGAGAGGAGAAAAAGCGAAGAGAGTTATAACCTTACGAATTTACGAATCAGTACGAATTTACGAATTTATCCTGAGTTTATCGAAGGATTCGTATATTCGTAAATATTCGTACATTCGTATGGAATATGTCTCACAGAATTGAAAGACTTGACGAACTTATAAGGCAAGTTTTGGGCAGAATAATTCTGGAAGAAGAGGATTTCGGCCCTGGTGTTTTGGTGACAATCATGAAAGTTCAGACTTCGGATGACGTTCTGCACTCAAACGTTTTTTTGAGCGTTTATCCCACGGAAAAAGGGGAGGGCGTTTTGGAAAGATTAAATCGTCATATTTTTAACCTCCAGCAATTGCTGAATAAAAAACTGGAAATGCGGCCGGTGCCAAAAATCAGGTTTGTCTTAGACAAAACAGAAGCAGAGGCGCAGGAGCTGGAAGAATTAATGGAGAAGTAATTTTTAAAAAAGAATCTTTCAGAAACCCCACCAAGGCGGGGTTTTTATTGTCGCGGTGGATTATTCTCATAGACTTTGGGTAATTCGCATGTTACAATTCTTTAATTTATGCCAGGTAGTAGAAATTTGACAATTCGCGTAGCGAATAAAAAATAAATTTTTTCTGCTTGGTATGGCTAATTTGATTTAAAAATATCTATCTAAATAACCAGTTAAATTTTCACTACCTGGTATGAACACCCAATTTTTAGCGGCAAAAAAAGCGATTGATGCTTCGGAAAAAATTTTGCTGGCCAGCCATGATGAGCCGGATGGCGACGCGCTTGGTTCAATGCTGGCGCTTAAGTTTTCTTTTGAAAAATTGGGGAAAAAAGCCGATATTTTTTGCGCTTCCGACATTCCTGAAAACTTAAAATTTCTGCCCGGAGTAGAACATATTAAAAAAAGCGTTGAGCCGGTATACGATTTGCTATTTGGCGTTGATTACGGAGACCTAAAACGTCTGGAAGGAGTGACACTGGATATTCCGATTATCACTTTTGACCACCATCCTTTGATAAACCAGGCCGGGGAAATAAAAGTGGTGGATACGAATTTCTCTTCCACCTGCGAAATTATTTATCAATTTCTGACGGAGAACGAACTTAAAATAGACAAAGAGATTGCCACCTGTCTTCTAACCGGAATTTTTACCGATACTTGGAGTTTCCGCCATCCAAATACAACTGCAAAAACATTAAAAATAGTCGGCGAGCTTTTGTTGCGGGGCGCCCCTTTGCGAAAAATTGTCAGATTAATCAATCAGCAAAAAATTGATATCAAATCAAAAATCTGGAGCAGAGCATTGGCGAATATAAAACAAGAACAGGAGCTTGGTTTTATTTTTTGTTTTATAAATTTCGAAGATATGCAAAAATTCAATGCCAGCTTAAATGATTTAGCAGGACTTGCTTCTCTGCTTTGCATGGTGCCGGGAACAAAATTTTCTTTAGTTTTAAGCGAAGTCGCGCCTGAAAAGCTTGACGGCAGTTTTCGGGCTTTGCCCAATCAGGGAGTAGATGTTTCGCGTCTTGCCAAAGCGCTTGGCGGAGGAGGGCATAAGCTGTCTGCCGGATTTAAAACAAAAGGTAGGCCGGAAGATATTATTGAAAAGGTGAAAAAGTTGATAAGCGAGGGCGGATTTGTTAATGTTTAAAGAGAATCACAGCCAGGTAAGCCCCGCCTTCGTTAAAACTACGGCGGGCAGGCAAGCAGTAAGGCCAGGTAGCCAAGTAGCAAGGCGACAGTCTGCAAAACTGTTATGCGTGGGTGCAACTCCCATCCTGGCCTCATATTTAATTCAAAATTAAAAATTCAAAAATCAAAATGACAAAGCAAAATATTAAAATTAATTCGCCGAAGGCGAATACCTAAATTTTACATTTTTATATTTAAATTTTTAATTTATTTATGCCCGGGTGGTGGAACAGGCAGACACAAGGGACTTAAAATCCCTCGGTAGCAATACCATGCGAGTTCGATTCTCGCCCCGGGCACCAGTAAGGAATTTGCAAGCGGTTTCGGTTCGCCTCGCTTCGCTCGGCGACCAAATTGTAGGGAATTTTGGACGAAAAAATCAATTGGCGGTTTTGTAAAATGTGGTTCGAGCCGATATTTTTAAGAAATGTTGCCATTTCTTTTTTGTTTTCGGTTTTCACTAATTTTGCGGCTTGATTAAGCGATAAAACAAACTCGCGAGCCGGTTCGAGCCAAGACAACCCTTTTTGCTCAAAGTCAGTGATTT
>PEYL01000024.1 GCA_002774415.1 Candidatus Portnoybacteria bacterium CG08_land_8_20_14_0_20_40_83
GCACTCTCACAATGCTCTCGTGAACTTCTTCAATCGGCCTGTCACCGTCAACTTTTAATAACAGTCCGCTTTCTTCATAATGGTCAATCACCGGCTGGATTTCCAGATCAAAAACATCCAAGCGATGCCTGACTGCTTCCGGGTCATCATCGGCTCTTTTAATTAGATTACCGCCGCATTTATCGCAAGCAGTTAAGTCTTTAAAGTGGCCGAAATAAGGAATGACCCGGTTGCATTTTTCGCACATACGGCGCTGGGTTAATCTGGCATAGGAATCTTCGGCCGAAATATCAACCAAAATCGCCTTTGTATATTCTAACCAGTCATACCAGGCCAAAGAATCTTCCATCAATTTTGCTTCAAGGAGCTTACGCGGATTTCCATCAAAAACTACGCCTTTAAAATCTGGTTTATTTTTTAAAACGTCCACTTTGTCCAACCAGATTTTAAAAACAAGGAATGTCGGCGCCAAATCTCCTCTTTCCATAACTGCTTTTAGTTTAACGGTGCTGAAATTATGATCATCTTTTATCTGTCCCCGCAACAAATCGCCACTGCCAATATAATCCAACCCAAATTTTTCCTGCAGCAATTTTGCCTGAGTTCCTTTGCCGCATCCCGGACGGCCTAAAATAATGACGATTAATGGTTGGTTCATATTTTTAAAAACCACGAGGCGAGGCGGCTGTTTTTGGAACGCTCAATTTTGTGAACGGGCATGGTTTCCCGGCACAATGTCGGGAAGAGTGAACAAAATTGCGCGAGTCTGATTTGGCACGCTGGGACAAATCAGATATTTACAAAAATCAGCTGCCGAGCCGAGATTTAAAGCCCCTCGTACTCACGCATAGTAAGCTGCGAATCAATTTGCCTGATTGTTTCAAGAACAACCGCCACCACGATTAAAATTGAAGTTCCGCCGACCGCAAAAGTTGTGACGCCCGTGGCTCCCTGCACAATATTTGGCGCTATGGCAATCACGCCTAAAAAAATTGCGCCCACCAGCAAAACCCTGTTTAAAATAAAATTTAAAAAATCCGAGGTCGGCTTGCCCGGCCGGATTCCTGGAATAAAACCGCCCATCTTTTGTAAATTTTCAGCAATGTTTTTTGGGTCAAAAGTGACAGCTGTATAAAAATAAGTGAATAAAAGCACCAGAACAAAATAAACTATGCTGTAAATAAATTGACCTCGCGTAAATACATCTCTTAAAAATCTTGCGATGTGGGCAATCCAAGGGGTTGAAGCATTGGCAAAAAAATTGCCTATCATGCCCGGGAAAAGCATTATTGAAAGAGCAAATATAATCGGGATGACGCCGGCCGGATTAACATTCATCGGCAAATAAGTTGAAACACCTCCGTACATACGATTGCCACGGATTCTTTTAGCATAAGAAACGGGAATATTGCGCCGACCTTCAGTTATGATGACAACACCCACAATAACCAAAAGCCCGATCACCACAAATCCAAGATAAGAAGGAATTTTTGTCGGATCCCAAGTGGTCAGAGTTTGCCTAAACGAGGAAGGGAATCTTGCCACAATGCCGGCAAAAATTAAAAGAGATACCCCGTTGCCGATTCCTTTTTCCGAAATGAGTTCGCCGATCCACATCAAAAACACGGTGCCCGCTGTTATAACCAATATTGTCGTGAATAACTGAAAGGTGCTTAAAAATCCAATTACTTGCTGATTCCGCAAAATACCGATCATGGCATAGGATTGCAAAGCGGCCAAAGGAACGGTTGCGAGCCTAGCATATTGATTAAATTTTTGCCGACCGGCTTCGCCTTCTTCTTTATAAAGCTGCTCGAGGCCGGGAAAAATCATTGTCAAAAGCTGCATGATAATTAAAGCCGTGATATAAGGGCCAAGACCGAGCATTGCCACAGAAAAATTGCTCATTGCTCCGCCAGTAAAAAGATTGAGTAAACCGAATAATTGATTCCCTTCAAAAAAAGAGCGCAGCTTTGAAATATCAATGCCCGGAACCGGGATATTGGCTATAATTCTGAAAACGAGAAAAGCGCCCAAGACAAACAAAATCTTGTTGCGCAACTCTGGAATTTTAAAAATTTGAAGAATTTTTTGCCACGCATTCATGGCTTTGTTTTTTTTATTTAATTTCTCCCCCCGCTTTTTTAATTTTTTCTTTCGCAGGCCGGGAAATTTTTAATCCCTTAAGAATCAATTTTTTATTTATCTCGCCATTGCCCAAAATTTTGATATCAGGAATTCTCCCTTTTATTCTACTAATTAATTGCTTACCGAGCAACGACTCGGGAGAAACAACTTCGCCTTCCTTAAAAACTTTATTTAAAATACTAAGGTTAATTATTAACTGGCTGCTTAGTGCCGGTTTAAATCTATAACCCCGTTTTTTTGGAATTTGCTTTATTAAATCTCGCCAGGCCGGCCTGATTTTGGCTCCGGCTCTTGATTTTTGACCCTTGACTCCGCGACCAGAAAAAGTGCCGTGAGCACCGCCGCGGCCAACTCGTTTTTTCGTTTTCTGTTTTTGAATCGGTGAAATTTGATGTAACTGCATTATAATGCGATCCTAATTTACGAATTCATCCGAATGTTCCGAATCCGTCAGCTGACGGACCATTCGGATTATTCGGATGCCAATTTGGATTATTCGAATCGCTTTAATTTTTTTAATGCTTCAAGAGTCGCCCTGGCATTATTAAGCTTATTGGTTGTCCGGCTAACGAGTTTTGATGTAACATTCTCGATCCCCGCTAAATCGCATATCACTCTTGGCACCCCGCCGGCAACCAAACCCTTGCCTTTTTTCGCCGGCTTTAAAATAACCACTGCCGCCCCAAATTTAGCCGAAACTTCATGGAGAATTGTTGTATCTTTAATCGGTATAATCACTAAATTTTTCTTTGCGTTAGCCACCGCTTTTTCAACTGCCGTTGTTACATCCTGCGCTTTATCTATCCCAATTCCAACTTTGCCGGCTCTGTTTCCGATTACTACAACGGTTCGGAAGCGAAAACGTCTTCCCCCCGCAACAACTCGTGTCACTCTGGCAACATCCAAAACTTTCTGGTCGTATTCAGATTTTTCTTTTTCCCTGCCTCTAAATTTTCTTAATCGTTCTGCCATAATTTCCTTACGAATTTACGAATCAGTACGAATTTACGAATTTATCCTGAGTTTATCGAAGGATTCGTATATTCGTATAAATTTGTACATTCGTAAGGCTAAAATTTTAATCCCCCTTCTCTGACGCCCTGCGCCAGTTCTTTTATCCGACCGTGAAATTTATACCCTCTCCTGTCAAAAACAATTTCCTTTATTTTTATTTCCAAAGCTTTTTTTGCCAAAAGTTTTCCCACTTCTTTTGCCAAATCGCCCTTTTTCATTTTTTTTGATTTTATTTCCGAATCTTTCGCACTTGCCAGTGTTTTACTTTTTTCGTCATCAATAAGCTGACCGTAAATATGGCGGTTGCTGCGAAAAACTAAAAGCCTGGGCCGCTTAGAAGTACCTTTTATTTTTGCCCTAATGCGCCGATGACGCCGTTCGATTTTTAATTTTTTTTCTTTTAAATTATTCCTCATCTTATTACAATTCCGTGGATACGGCTTTCTTTCCTGCCTTTATTTTAATTACCTCTCCTTGATATCTTATGCCCTTGCCTTTGTAGGGTTCTGGTTTCCTTCGCGAACGGATATCGGCTGCCACCTGTCCGACTAATTGTTTATCAATGCCGGCCACAGTAATTACATTTTTTTCTACTTTAAATTCTATGCCTTTAGGCGCCTCAATTTCAACCGGGTGTGAAAAACCTAAACTCAAAACCAGCTTATTTCCCTGAATCGCTGCGCGATAGCCAACGCCTTCTATTTCCAATTTTTTTTCATAACCTTCTTTGACTCCCTTCACCAAATTGAAAATTAGCGCCCGGCTCAAGCCCCAAAGAGCCATCACTTTTTTATCTGTGCTATTTACTTTTGAATCTGGAAAAATTAAAATATTGCCATTTTCAACTTTTGCGCCGATATTTTTTGGCAACTGACGCATAAGCTCGCCTTTTGGACCTTTGGCAATCAAAATATCGCCGTTGATTTTTACCTCAACTTTTTCCGGAATCGGGATTGGTTGTTTACCTATCCTAGACATATTGTCTTTATAATTTTACTCTATAAGGCGAGGGTGATAATTTCAAAACGCTCAAACCGACAAGCGGGCATGGTGTCCCGACGCAAAGTCGGAACGAGCGAGGAGGTTTGGCGAGTAAAATTTTTCTCGCTGGGAAAAATTTTACGCTTTTGAAATTACTTACCCGAGCCGATGGCTGCGTTTTTACGAGCCAATAAGCCGAGCGATATCTACCATATTTCGCAAATTAACTCTCCTCCTAACCCCGCTTTTCTTGCTTCTTTATCAGACATTAAACCCTTTGAGGTTGAAATGATTGCTCTTCCATAGCCTTGTCTGACCGACCGAATTTTATCTTTTCCCAAATATATCCGGCCACTGGGTCTGCTTTTTCTTGTTATATTTTCAATCGCCGGAATTCCGTCTTTATATTTTAAATTAATATATATTTTTTTCGCCGCTTTTTTCCCTTTTTCTTCAACGCCTTCCACAAAATTTTCGCGTTCAAAAATTTTTGCCAATTCAAATTTAACCTTAGAAAAGGGGACTTCTACACTTGGCTTGCCCGCTTTCTGGGCATTTTTTATTCTGATTAAAATGTCTGAAATTGGATCCATAAACTTAAATTTAAAATGTAAATATCAAAATGTAAAATTATGGTATCAAAAATTCACTTTACGAATTTTTGATGATTTTAAATTTTATAATTTCTGGCAGAACACCGCGGACGTAAGTCCGCGGATGAATGCCAGCCCGGAGCGAGTCCCGTAAAGCCCCCAGCTAAGCTGGGCGAAGCGGGGCGAGCGGAGGAAAATATATAGACCCCCGCAATTTTGCAAAAGATTTTGCAAAAGCAAAATCATAATATTTTTGCAAAATTGCGGCAGGTACGCAGTACCTCGGCCGTTAGGCCGAGGGGATCTATGTTGTCATTTTGCATTTTGATTTTTCAATTTTGCATTAATTCTACCAGCTTGATTTTTTTATTCCCGGAATCAATCCTTGGTTTACCAATTCTCTGAAACAAATCCGGCACAAACCGAAATCCCTCAAATACCCTCTTTTTCGGCCACAGCGGAAACACCGCCTAACAATACGACTTGTAAACTTTGGTTTCTTTTTAGATTTTGCAATTTGCGCTTTAGTCGCCATGTTTATTTTTTTATAGGGAATCCCATTAATTTAAATAATTCCACTCCTTCTTCATGAGTTTTAGCCGTTGTCTTTAAAGTTATTTGCATACCAAAAATATTACGGATATTCTCATTTGATATTTCAGGAAAAATAATTTGCTCCTTTAAGCCTACGTTTAAATTGCCGTGAGTATCAATTGATTTTTGTTCAATTCCCCGAAAATCTCTGCTTCTGGGAAGGGCCAAACTAATTAGTCTTTGCGCAAAATCAAAAGCGCGCCGCCCTCTTAACGTTACCATTAATCCTACCTTTAAACCTTTGCGAATTTTAAAACCGGCAATAGCTTTTTTTGCCTGCGTGAAAACCGGCTTTTGCCCTGAAATTAGCATCAAATCACTGACAATTTCTTCAATTGCTTTTTCGTCTTGCATAAATTTCCCGATGCCTGTATTAATCGTCACTTTTTCGATTCTGGGAACGCTAAGATTATTTTTATATCCGAATTTTTCTTTCATTGCCGGCATCACCTCTTTTTTATATTTTTCTTGTAGTCGCATAGCTCCACTACGAATTACAAATTTCTTACGAATATACGAATTCGTATATTCGTATTATTTCGTATTTCGTAGTCAAATTTCCTCCTTGCATTTTTTGCAAATTCTAAATTTGCCGCTTTCCATAATTTTATAGCCTATCCGAGCGGCTTGGCCGCATTTTGGACAAACCAATTTAACTTTGCTTGCATGAAATGCTTTCGTAATTGCCACAACCTGCCCTTTTTCGCCCTGTTTTTTTGCTCGGACATGCTTTTTTACCAAATTTATATTTTCAACTACAATTTTACTGGTTTCTGGAAAAACTTTAATTACTTTCCCTTTTTTCCCTTTGTCTTTACCTGACATCACTAAAATTATATCGTTTTTTTTAATCTTCATGAATTTATCAGTTGATGTATACGAATTACAAATTTTTTACAAATATACAAATATTTTTATTCGTAATTTGTGTATTTGTACTCATTTGTAATTTGTACCTTGCTACTGCATTACACTACTTCCGGCGCCAACGACGCTATCTTGTCAAATCCTTTATCTTTCAATTCTTTGGCCACCGGACCAAAAATTCTTCCGCCTTTTGGCTCTTTGCCTTCCAAAATAACCGCTGCGTTATCGCTAAATTTAATATAAGAGCCGTCGCTTCGGCGAAAAGCTTTTTTTTGTCGGATAATTACCGCTCTGACAACGTCGCCTTTTTTAACTATTTTTCGCGGCTCTGCTTCTTTTACTGACGCGACAATAATGTCCCCTAGCTGCGCATAGCGCCGGCGCGTACCGCCAAGAACCTTAAAACACTGGATGACTTTTGCTCCGGTATTATCTGCTACTTTTAACATTGTTCTTGGCTGAATCATACCAATGTGATTAAAATTTACGAGCACTCAATGCAAAGTGCAAGCTTGATACTTGCACCCAGCACATAAATTTATGTGCTGGGTGGTTGTTTAAATAACAACCATTTTACTATCACATTGAGCACCCCGCTCCAATTCCAACCATGAACTTTTTATATTATGACCTTTAGAGAGCGAAGCGGCTTCGCCTTCCTTTCTTGGTATACCAGAATTCGTGGCTGGAATTGGGGCGGGGTAAAGGTTTTGTTAGCAAAATTCATTCGCCTGACGGCTTTGAATTTTGGACAAAGCCCTTTATTCTCCATCTTTTATCTTTTGAAAATGGCCTGCATTCGGCAATAATAATCTTGTCTCCCGTATGATATTCTCCCTTTTCATCATGCGCTTTATATTTTGTCGTTACTTTATACTGTTTTTTGTATTTGGGGTGCAATTTTAATCTCGTGACAGCCACTACCACGGTTTTGGACATCTTATCGGAAACTACAACGCCTCTCAATTTTTTAATAATTTTTGAATTATTTTTTTCCATGTTGTTTATTTAAAATGGCCTGTCCTTCCGAAGCATTTTTGCGGAGAAGAACCTGCCCTTCTTTAGCCCTTTGGCGAAAGAGAGTTAGGATTCTGGCAATCGTCTTGCGGCTTTCAGAAATTTCACCGACGTTTTTCAGCTTCTTTTCAGCCAAATCAAAATTCAGCTTTCTGAGTTTTTCACGAAATTCTTTTAAAGATAATTCCAATTCTTGGTCTGTTTTTACTTTCAATTCTTTATTTTTCATAATCTAT
>PEYL01000036.1 GCA_002774415.1 Candidatus Portnoybacteria bacterium CG08_land_8_20_14_0_20_40_83
TAAATAAAGACATAGAAACCGACATTGAGACAACATGAAAAAAATACTTAAATTTTTTATTTTTCTGGCTGCTGTTGCTATTATTATAATCGTAGCCGATTATATTTATCGCTACGCTCAAAATAAAGAAGCGGATTCTTTGTTAGTTCAATTGATTCAAATAGTTTTGGAGAAAATAAAAATTTATGCCAGGTAGTGAAAACCAGGTAGTGAAAATTCGACTGGTTGCCGAAGGCAACAAAATATAAAAAGAGTCGAATTTCTACTACCTGGAAAATTCGACGGCGATTATGTTCCATTATGTACACATATTAAAAAGCACAAAGAGTGGCGATTTATATATTGGCTATACAGACGATTTAAGAAAAAGACCTATGGAACATAATCGCGGATTAAATTTTTCAACAAAACCAGGCATTCCCTGGCAATTAATACATTACGAGGCTTATCGTAATAAAAAAGATGCTGAAAGAAGAGAAAAATATCTTAAAACTAATCAAGGAAGTAGACTATTGAAAAGAATGCTAAAAGAATATTTTTATCAATCTAAAAAATAGTCGAATTTCTACTACCTGGTATGATTCAGCGCGGTATTGCCACATTCGGTCTTGATTTTGGGAAATGTCCGCCGTGGCTTTTTGAACGGATGGTCGCTTTGGGCAGACAAATGACATTGGCAATTGTGGCCGAAGAAGGACCAGAAGAATATATCAGGCGCCTGGCTGACCCTGCCTGGTTCCAGTCGCTGGGCACTGTTTTGGCTTTTGACTGGAATGCCTCCGGCTTAACTACAATTTTAACCGCCGCGCTCAAAGAAGCGGTCCGCGGCCAGGAAAGGGACCTCGGAGTTTTTATCTGCGGCGGCAAAGGGAAAACATCTTTGAAAACGCCCGACGAAATCAAAGTTTGGAGCGAAAGAATAAATCTGGCGCCGGAAAATTCCAAAGCTCTGGTTTATAATTCCCGTATGGCCGCAAAAGTTGACAGCGCCATGATTCAGGATGGTTTCCAAATTTATCACCATAGTTTCTTTTTTACAAAAAGCGGCGCCTGGACGGTTGTCCAGCAGGGAATGAATACGGCCAACCAGACCGCCCGTCGTTATCATTGGCATTCAAAAAACGTCAAAGATCTGGTTTGCGAGCCCCATTCTGCAATCGCCAGCCAAATAAAAATAAAAAGTGTTTTGGACCTGACTGCAAAAGCAAGCGGAAAAAATCGGGAAATATCAAAAGAGCTTGTAACGACGCAGGGATTTAATACCTTGATGAAAGATTTTATTATCCTTTCAAAGTATATTACTCCCTTATCGCAAACGGCAGATATTTCTGATATTTCCGGACAGCAACGAATGAAATTTCTTAACCTTGAAAATCTGGAATTTCGCGCTCATCCGGTTATAAACGAAGATTTTTCAAAAAGCAAATATCTGCAAAAGATTTTGTGGCGGCTGGCTGAAAATAAACCGGAAAGCTATGAAAAACTTTTGGCAACCGAGGGCGTCGGCCCAAAAACAATCCGGGCGCTTTCTCTTGTGGCAGAAGTGCTTTACGGCGCCAGACCTTCCTACCAAGACCCTGCCCGCTATAGCTTTGCCCACGGCGGCAAAGACGGCACGCCATACCCGGTTGACAGGATAACATACGACCAGACGATTCAAACAATGAAAAAATATGTTCAAAAAGCCCGACTGCCGTATCTTGAAAAACAGCACAGCCTAAAAATTCTTGACGCAAAAATAAAATCCGAAAAAAATCATAATCAGCCCTTTTAAATAATTTGCGTAGATAATCAAAAATCTACAATTATTTTTGAAAGGGAGAAAAATCATATGCCAATAAAAAAATTTTATATTAAAGAGGCAATAAAATTCGGCTGGGAGAAAATGAAAAGCAATTTCTGGATATTGGTTACGATTATTATTGTCGTCTGGCTAGTCGGCAGCTTGCCTGCCTGGATTGAAAAGGCAACCCAAGCAAAAACACCGGCGCTTTCTTTTGTATTTGCCATTATTTCCGTCTTGTTGCAATTTATAATTTCCATTGGCTTGATTAAAATTTCTTTAAAACTTTGCGACAGCCAAAAACCCAAAGTTTCTGACCTTTTTTCGGGCTATCCTTTATTTTTAAATTATCTCATAGTTTCAATCGTTTACGGGCTGATTGTGATGGCCGGATTTATTCTCCTTATTGTGCCGGGAATCATTTGGGCAATTAAATACCAATTTGCTCAATATCTGGTAATTGATAAAGGATACAAACCCATAGAAGCAATAAAAAAGAGCGGCCAAATCACCAAAGACGCCAAATGGAGTTTGCTTTTGCTGGGTTTATTAAGCGGCCTGATAAATGTGTTGGGGGCGATTGCTTTGGTTGTCGGCTTATTTGCCACTGTTCCCACAACTATGGTTGCCAAAGCTTTTGTCTATCGAAAACTGCTTGAGCATCCAGAAGCCGAAACCGAACCTCAATCTACTTCTCCCACTCCTCCTGTTCCCATAATTTAACACGTACAGGATAAGCGAAATTATGAAATATAAAATCGTAATTTTTATTTTTTTAGCGCTGGCAGCAGCCGGTTTTTATTTTCACAACGATATCGCTACGTTTTATTTGGGGCTCACCCAAAATTTATCGCAATTTGAAAAAATATCAATTGATTCCCTTATCAATAAAGTCCAGCAACCGGTCTCTTTGCCGCCGCCTCTGCGCCTGCCGGAACAAGCTACAGAATCTTTTTTAACCAAAGCCGGGACCATTAAATGGACAAACGAGCAACGAACGGCAAATAATCTGCCGCCGTTGGCTCAAAATCCAAAGCTTGATGCTGCCGCTCAAGCAAAAACTCAAGACATGCTGAGGCTACAATATTTTGGCCATGTTTCGCCTTCGGGCGCAGGAGCAGCTGATTTGGCAAAAAATGCGGGCTATCAGTTCATTGCGATTGGAGAAAATTTGGCCATGGGCGATTTCAAAGATGATCAGGCTTTAGTTTTAGCCTGGATGAATAGTCCGGGACACCGCGCCAATATTTTAAATTCAAGATATACAGAAATCGGCGTGGCTGTTTTGAGAGGAAGTTTTGAAAACCAGACAACTTGGCTGGCGGTTCAAGAATTCGGCCTGCCTTTATCGGCTTGCCCGCAACCCGACGCAAAAATTAAGATTGCGATTGATTCTTATAATAGCCAGCTTGAGCAATGGAGCCAAACGCTGCAAGCCCAAAAATCCGCGTTAGAAAATCCGCGGGGCTTGTCCAGAGAAGAATATATTAACAAAGTAAACACCTATAATGATTTAGTTAGTCAATATAACGCTTTTGTTGCTCAAATAAAAATTTTAATTAATCAATATAACAACCAGATTGAACTCTTTAATGAGTGCGTCAGATAATCAACTCTTTTATAATTTCCCAATTTGTTTTAAAATAGATTCAGCAACCCATATTGCCACCGTATAAAAATTAATTCCTTCTTTAAAGAAAAGTTTAAAAAATGGCGAACTTTTTATTATTTATATCAAGCGTAATAAAGAAAATTTTTAAATTCTTTTTCTGGCTGATTGCCCTTGTTTTGTTTGCAATTTTTATTCTCTGGGCAGTGGGAAAATTCCATCCTATTTTTGATATCGGCATAGATAATTATGTCATAAAAATAATAAATTTAATAAGGGCCTACTTAGGCCTTAAATAAATATGCCAGGTAGTGAAAACCAGGTAGTGAAAATTCGACTGGTTGCCGAAGGCAACAAAATATAAAAAGAGTCGAATTTCTACTACCTGGAAAATTCGACAAATTCGTCTGTCTGGACGAATCGAAAAAATTTCACAATCTGGCAATTTGTACTAATCAAGACTTTAGATTTAGATAACTAATTTAAATTAAAGTCGAATTTCTACTACCTGGTATGGACCAAGAAACATTAAATAAATTCGAGGAATTAGACAAAAAGCTTGACCAGATCTGGCGCTCGGCAGAAAAAACGAGAAAATATTTCCTCTGGATGCTCATTATTAGTCTGGCCGTTATAGTTCTGCCTCTAATTGGCCTCGCTTTTGTCATTCCCCAATTTATTAATATTTATACCAATTCAGGCCTCGGCTTATAAAAAGCCTTAAAAAATATTTAATCAACGAAAAAATAAAATCATGGAGAAACATTCATTAATCAGAACTGTTTATCTTTATATTTTTGCCATGCTGGGGCTGGTGCTTTTGACTATCGGAGGCGTCAGGTTTGCTGACATGGGCTTAAAAGCATTTGTCTTCACGAAAGCTGACGAGGAACAAAGGCTATATAATAAGCAGCCTTCTTTTGCGCCAGTCTCAACAGATAAATTGGGGTCTCTTGCTTCAGACAGTCAGACAACACTCTCTGAATCAGAAAGGCAAAACATTCGGCAGTGGCTCTCGGATTATAAAAATTGGCAAGAGCAGAAAACAAATATTGACCCCGTAACGGCCCAGAGGCACCGCGATGCATCGCTTAATCTTGCGCTGATTTTAATCGGCTTGCCCTTGTATCTGTATCACTGGGCAACGATAAAAAAGGACTCAAAAGCAAAGGTCCAATAATTAAAAAATAAAAAAACACGATGGAGCAATTTTTGATTAACAATCCTTGGGTTATTTGGCTGGCTATCTTATGGACTCTACCCTGGAAAGGAGTAGCGCTCTGGAAATCCGCCCGCAACGGCCAAAAAATCTGGTTCGTTGTACTTTTAATATTGAACACTCTGGCAATTCTGGAAATTCTTTACATTTTTGTTTTTGGAAGAAAGAAAAAAGAAATAATTCAACAACAATAAAAATCAGGCCTGGCTTTTGTTCCTTTAAAGCTACGGCCTGGCAAGAGGAGGTAATAAATATGAAATGGAAAAAAGCAGTCCTTTTTGGCATTTTAATTTGGATTTTAATGTTCGTCATCGTTTCGGCTTTTATTGCCTTTAAAATTTATTATCCGTATTTATGGGCAAGAATATTTTTGGCTTTGATTTCGGGCACGATTTCTTTCATTTTGGCAGGATACCTAAAACCAAAAAAGGCGAGCGTCGCCCTTGTCTATGGAATAATCTTTTTGGCAGTGGGCGTAATTTTAGACGCGCTAATAACCATACGATTTAATCCCGCAATTTTTGGCACCCGTTCGCTTTGGCTCGGATATTTTTTGGTTTTGATAGCGCCTCTTTTGAGAATAAAAAAAACTCCAAGAGCCATTCCCTGCCCAAAATAACTAAAACCCAGATGAAAAGATTTGTTTTTTTTGCGATTTTTTTTATTATTTTTGTAGCTGTTTTTCTTGTATGGTTTAATTATAAATCCGCTGAATCCGGCTTTAGTTCGTTTCAGATAAACGGCGCCAAATTTTTTATTGAAATTGCCGATACTGCCCAAAAGCGCGCTTTGGGGCTTTCGGGTAAAGACAGCCTGCCCCAAAATCAAGGCATGCTTTTTATTTTTAGCCAGCCCGGTTATTATTCTTTCTGGATGAAAGAAATGCGGTTTGCGCTTGACTTTGTCTGGATTCGAGACCGCAAGGTGGTCCAGATAAATCAAAATGTAAAACCTGCCGATTTCCAGCCACCGGAAAGCTTAAGAGCAAATCAGCCAATAGACGCAGTGCTTGAGATAAACGCTGGTATGGCGCAAAAATTAAATATGAAAATCGGCGATAAAGTTGAGTATTAATATAAATATGAGAAAAGTTATCTTAATCATTACGGTTGCCATCGGATTTTTTATTCCCCTTAGCGTTTTTGCCCAAGAGAAAATAGGCAGTTTTGATGTGACAATTAAAATTAACTCCGACGCCAGTATCCAGGTCAGCGAACAAATAAAATTGGATTTTGATAATCTGCCTGGAAAACATGGTATTTTTCGCGATATCCCGATAAAATATGCGGCCAGAGGCGGTAATTTCAACTTGAGAATTTCTGATATTTCAGTTTCTGACGAAAACGGCACCCTTTATCCTTATACAATTTCCTACCCCTCCAACACCATCCAAATTAAAATAGGCGATCCTGATAAATTAGTCAGCGGCCAAATACTATACATAATAAATTATAAAATCAACCGGGCGATAAATTATTTTGATGACCATGATGAGCTTTATTGGAACGCAACGGGCAACGAATGGCAGGTGCCGATTGAAAAATCCTCGGCAAAAGTTATCCTGCCAAACCCAATTGAAAAAATGCAGGCCCAAGCCGCGTGTTTTGCCGGCGATTTTGGCAGCCAGGCCCCATGTCTTGGCATTGATTATGAATATCAAACAGATAATCAGGTTAACGCTGTAATTTTTACTCAACCTTCGCTATTTACGCCTGACCAGAGCCTAACAATTGTTGTGGGCTGGCCAAAAGGAATTGTGGCCCAGCCCTCAGTGCTCCAAAACATTTTTGATACTCTCAAAGATAACTGGATTTTGGTATTACCGCTCTTCACTTTAATTATTATGTTTTACCTTTGGCGGACCCGCGGCCGCGACCCCAAAGGCAGAGGAACGATTATTGCCCAATACGAAGCGCCGGACAACCTGACCCCTGCCCAAATCGGCACCTTGATTGACGAAAGGGTTGACCAAAAAGACATATCTTCAGAAATTATCTATCTGGCAACAAAAGGTTACCTTAAAATCACCCGAACCGAAAATAAAGGATTTATTTTCAAACATGAAGATTATCTTTTGGAAAAACTAAAAGAGCCTGATGACCTGCAAAATTTTGATAAAAAAATAATAGATGGTTTGTTTTCGCACGGCGACCATAAAACAGTCAAACTTTCTGATCTAAAAAATATATTTTACAAAGAGCTGCCTGATGTAAAAAATAAAATATTTGATTCTCTGATTTTGAGCGGTTACTTCCCGGAAAAACCGAGCAAAACTCAGGGTAAATACATAATAATCGGTGCTTTGCTTTTGTTTGGGACGACCTTGCTTGCCAAGCTGCTCGGCGGCATAATCGGGACATTCGCTATCGGCAGTTTAATCGCTTCGGGAATCATAATTATAATTTTTGGCACGGTTATGCCGGTTAAAACAAAAAGGGGAGTTGACGCAAAAGAATATATTTTGGGCTTAAAAGAATATCTGCAAGTGGCAGAAAAAGACAGAATAAAATTTCATAATGCCCCCGAAAAAAATCCCGAACATTTTGAAAAGCTTTTGCCCTATGCCATGATTTTGGGAGTTGAGCGCGAATGGGCAGAGCAATTTAAAAATATTTATAATCAGCCGCCAAGCTGGTATAGCGACTCATTGGGAGGCACGTTCAATTCTATAATCCTTATCAGCGCTTTGAATAATTTTAACCACTCCTCTCAAGCCGCAATGTTTTCGGCTCCAGGGGGCGGCGCAGCCGGAGGCGGAAGCGGGTTTGGCGGCGGCGGATTTTCGGGCGGCGGCTTTGGCGGAGGCGGCGGGGGCAGCTGGTAGTTTAACAACATACTAATACGCAATTACTTTATATCAAAAAGGCTGCCAAAATCAAAGTGATGTTTAAAAAAGAATTTTGCCTTAAGGGAGGACGATATGCGGCGAATGAAAAAGGTAAAAAAGTGGTGGAGAAAACATCCAAAATGCCAATCCTGTCATAATGGGATCATGGGGGCAGATTCTACGAAACCCTATGCGGCGGCTCGGGAATCAGAAAAGAGTGCTGCCCGTCGTGCTACAAACTATGGGAAAATGATTTCGAAAGAATCAAGCAATGGGCCCACAGAAAGATGTACAAAATTCCCGCGCCGGAAGAGATTGTACGATATGTGTTAAGAAATAAAAACCAGTTGATAAAAAAGACAGGAAAAAAATAAAAGATATTAAAAGGCGAGTAAATGTTACCCGCCTTAATTCTTAATATAATAACTTAAGGCAATCTTGCAAAAATTTATTAAGAACAAATTGATACAACGATACAACAACATAATAACACAAGCTCAATTACATATCTCACGATCGTGAAATATGTAATTGATTTATTTATACGATTTGGTAAAATAAAAACAAAGGAATAATTTCTTATTAATATTTTTTTCATTAATGCCATGAAGGGCGAAATAAAATTAAAAATCTTGGAATTTCTTGAAGGTTCGGCGCAATTTGTTGATGATATGCTTTTTGTATTTTCTCTTCCCCATGGAACGTCTTATTCAAAAATGGAATATTTTTTAGAAAAACGCCGCGAACAAGCCGATAAAATAGTCCCTAAACAAATACGTAAACAGACGCGGCAATGTTTTAATGTTTTCTTTTATCGCCTCAAAAAAGACGGCCTAGTTGAAAAGAAAAACAAAAACAAAAAATCATTATTAAAACTAACCCCTAAGGGCAGAGAAATTTTACAAAAATTGCGCTCAACTATCTTACCGAATAATAAATACAAAAGTCAAAGCAATGATACTTTAAAAATTGTAATATTTGATATCCCTGAAAGGGAGCGAGAGAAAAGAGACTGGTTAAGAATCGCTTTGAAAAATTTAAATTTCAACATGGTCCAAAAGAGCGTATGGATCGGAAAAGCAAAATTACCTAAAGAATTTGTCCAAGACCTAAATCGCATGAATATTTTTACGTACGTTGAAATTTTTGCAGTCACAAAAGCCGGCAGTTTACGATCGTTAAAAGTTACCCAATAGTCTGTTTCCTTGCTTCATGGTATTCTAAATAAATTACATATTTCACGATCGTAAAATATGTAATTTGATAAAAAATGAATCTAGAAAAATTAGAAAAAAATTTAAAAGACAAACCAGCTTTTCAATTACGGCAGGCCAAAGAGACGGTTTTTAAGAATTTGATTGGCGACTGGCTGGATGCGACGAATTTACCGAGGGATCTGCGCCAAAAACTCAATCAAGAATGTCCGCTTAAAATTGACGCGGAGATTTTTGTTTCTGACGATAAAAATACAGTTAAGGCGCTAATAACGCTATCAGACGGCCTAAAGATTGAAACAGTTCTTATGCGCTATGAAGGCGGTCCGCCTCATTCCCGCGAGGCTCGCCCAAAAGGCGGCAGAAATACGGTCTGTGTTTCTTCGCAGGTCGGCTGTCCGTTGGGCTGCCTTTTTTGTGCTACCGGTCGCATGGGATTTAAAAGAAACCTTGGAACAGAAGAAATAATTGAACAGGTTTTATTTTTCGCACGCTATCTCAAGAAAGAAAACGAATGCATTAGCAACGTGGTCTTTATGGGCATGGGAGAGCCTTTTTTAAATTACGATAACGTTATCAAAGCCGCCAGAATCATCAACAACCAAAAAGAAGGGTTTGGCATCGGCAGCCGCCATGTCTCTATTTCAACAATCGGCATAACCGGAGGAATTGAAAAATTATCAGAGGATCCGCTTCAAATAAACCTTGCCATTTCTTTGCACGCAGCCAACAACGAACTGCGTTCAAAAATCGTACCGGCTAACAAAAAATATTCGATTGAAAAAATTATGGCCAGCGTTAAAAAATATCTAGCAAAAACTGGCAGAAAAGTGATGTTTGAATATATAATGATAAAAGGCCTTAATGATTCGCCAAACCACGCAAAAGAACTGGCAACGCTTGTAAAAAAGCTGGACAAGAAACTTTACATGGTAAACCTCATTTCATATAACAGGACCGGCATTTTTGACGCATCGGCGCAAGAAACAATAAAAAAATTTAAAGATATCCTGCGCAAAGAAGGGATAGAAGTGACTCAACGATACAAATTCGGCCAGGATATCAAAGCCGCCTGCGGGCAACTGGCTGGAAAATAATTTTGGCTCTTTAAAAAGAAAGGAGGAGGGAAATGAGATCGCCATATTTAAGTTGTGAAAAAATCAACAAGAGCAAGATAGTTTGTTCTAAAAAATGTCGGGCGCTCGCCGAGTATCAGACATTCTTAAAAATTCAATCGACTTCATCTGAATCTTTTGATGGCATCACTACTCTGCCTTATTTTTTTCGCTATATGCACGGCAATAACGCTTTTTTTGATCCTTTCAAAGACCAGTTTTTTTAGCTCTTTTAAATTTAAAGCACGATTGTCAATCGTACTTCTTTTTATTATTTCTGCTATTATATATAATGTAATAATTAAAAATTAAGATTATATGACAGAAAAAAAACATTTTACCGCCGAACAGGCTAAAAAAATCGGGGAAGCGCTTGGCATTGATTGGAGCAAGTTTGACGTTGAGCAATTTCGTATGGGCCTGGATGTGGAGCTTGAACACGGAACAATAGACCCCAAAACCAATGTCACAGGAGACGACCCGATAATGACCGGCAAAATTGCCCTGGCCCATTTAAACGAATTTTCCGACTATTACACGCGCCTTGACAAATTAGAAAAAGAGGCGGAGACCGAAGCACAAGCGCGCAAAACTTTTAATCCTTGATCATCTTAGACGCTTGCGCGTAGGACGCAGCCCCGCACCGATGACTTTATATTTCCAATTACAACAAATAGTCATCTGGTGCGTGGGCAGATGATTATTGGGCTAATAAAAAATAAAAAATCATGAACAGAAAAATTCTTATCGCTATCGGAATTATTTTTGCAATTATCGCAATAGTTGTTATTTTACGCAGCCCCGAAGACAGCTGGATTTGCCAAAACGGGCAGTGGGTAAAACACGGCAATCCTTCCAGCCCAATGCCAACCAGCGGCTGCGGAACTTCCCAGTCAACGCAAGAACCAGACATTATTGTTACCTCGCCGCAGTCAAATCAAATCATAACCAGTCCCCTTTCAATCGAAGGCAAAGCAAAAGGCTCCTGGTATTTTGAAGCAGTGGCACCGGTCAGACTGCTGGACGATAAAGGCAATGTTTTGGCATCGGGCCAGATTCAGACCCAGGGCGACTGGATGACTTCAGATTATGTGCCATTTAAAGCCGAGTTAACTTTTTCTTACAACGCCACAACTTCGGGCACACTTTTGTTTCATAATGACAATCCCTCGGGTTTGCCCGAAAATGACAAAGAATTCAACGTGTCCGTGCAATTAGTTCCGATTCAAACTCTTAACGTTAACGCATATTTTAATAATAATAACCTGGACCCGCAAATTTCCTGCAATAAAGTTTTCCCGGTTCAAAGACAGATTGCCAAAACGCAGACAGTTGCCATGGCGGCAGTTTCAGAATTATTAAAAGGGCCAAGCGACGCAGAAAAATCACAGGGTTATTACACAAATATCAATCCAGGCGTAAAAATTCAAAAAATGACGATTGAAAATGGCGTGGCTAAAGCCGATTTTGACGAAACGCTGGAGACTGCAGTCGGCGGCTCCTGCCGCGTCTCTGCCATCCGCGTCCAGATCACAGAAACTCTAAAACAGTTCCCGACGGTCCAAAGTGTAATAATCTCAATTAACGGCAGAACCGAAGACATCTTGCAGCCTTAATTTGATGAAATAAATTGCTCTTAATAACAAAAAGAAAAAAGGAGAAATTATTCTAATTTCTCCTTTTTTTGATTTTCTAATGGATTTAGAAATATCCTTTTACAAAACCGCAACCCCGTTTTTTTGTGGCTTTGCTTGTCAAAGGACCACTAAATAGATTGACCAGGGTTGCCAGCCGAACCACCCGCTGCTTTACTTCGTCGATAGCGAACCTCGGTGCGCCATTCTCTGTCAAATCCCTGACCGCTTCTTGGTTCATCAACAACTGCTCTTCAAATACGTTCTGAAAGCCCATTTTTTCCATCGTCCACCTCCTTTTTAATCCGCTATTAAAACAACCATGTCTTCTTCTGTGATTTCCCCCTCCCTGATGCGTTCAACTATTTCCTTATTAACTTTCCCCTCCTGTATTTTTGCCAATATCAGGTCAAATTTTTCCTCCGTCAGGCCGAGCCCTCCAAGATTATCAATAAGCCTCTTAATACCGTTAATTGCTGCGTCTTTTGCCAACATGTTTTTCCTCCTTTCTCTTTGACTTGTTAAAAAACAAAAAACTGGTCGGAGACCAGTCTGATAGATTATTGTCATCTTCCTCTTTTATCTTAAACAGACTAGCTCCTTAACCAGGCGTAATAAAAATAAAAGTAAAGGTAAGATTGCTTAATCACGCTCAGAATCATATTGATTTAAGGATAATTCCAATACCGGCCACCGTCAATATTCGATATCCACAAAGCGCTTTTAAAAAATAAAGCTCTGCCACAACGGCTCCTTATATGAATCCCGGCAAAAATCCAGGTGGGTGTCCGCGCAACAACGTTCCGAACGAATCAGTAACGCTATTGCATAAAGACTCCCTTGAAAAACAATTTGATCCAAGATCATTAAAGAGCACGATACAGCAAAGCTAATTATATTTTAGCAACTACTCATCTTGTGTCAAGGTGGGTTTAAAATTTTTTTTATTGACATCTTTTATATAGGGTAAATTTCCATTCATCCATCGGTATATAACAAAAAATGGCAAACCGGTCATCAAAATAATAGAAAACCATTTATGTTTTTGCCCGGAAAAAGGCATTGAGTAAGACAATTGTTATAATTCCTAATTTCTAATTCCTAATCCAGTGCCGCGGAGCGGCACTTTATTGGAAATTGGAAATTAAAAATTGAAAATTTATTCTAATATCCCGTCTAAATTTACATCGTACAAAATTGATTCCTGGACCAATCGGTATTTTAAAATTTCTTCATCTTGAAACCAAATTTTAATTTCTTTTTCTGCTTCGCCTACGCTACCCGAAGCATGGATTAAATTTCTGACCGCCCTTTCGTCCGTGTCTCCCAAGGCATAAGAATCAATTGTCAAATCGCCTCTTATGGTTCCCACATCGGATGTCAAGGGCTCTGTCCCGCCTGAGATTTTTCTTATTACCCCGACTGCTTCATTACCCTGCCAGACCATGACCACCATTGGCCCGGAAGTCAAATATTTAATCAGCCTTCCCAAAACATCTTCCCCGCATTTAACCGGGTCTTGGTATGGAGACTTCAGGCATTTTTTTTCATAAGCGGCCATTGATTTTTCGCCAACAGATTTTAGCCAGCCTTCGTTGGATAAATAATGTTCTTTGACCGTTTTTTCGCTGGGAATCAAAAATTTTAAGCCAACCAGCTTAAGGCCGGTCTGCTCATAGCGGCGTATTATTTCGCCGATAAGCGAGCGCTGGATTCCGTCCGGCTTGATTAAAACTAATGTTCTTTCGCGTTGTTCAATTGGCATACCAGGTAGTGAAAATTCGACTTGTTATTGATAAATTATCAATAGCTGAGTCGTTTAATAAAATTACGGATGCCACGTAGTAAAATCCTTGCTGTTTTTTGTCCCGCGAAGCGGGACGGTCGAATTTCTACTACCTGGCATATTTTTAGTAAAAAAAGTTACCGCGCAGCGGCATTTCTAATATAACAAAAAAAATAATACTATGCAAATTTCTAAAAAGAAAAAAACTATCGCTACTATTGACAATTATTAACTTTTATAATATGATATAGAACACAACTGAAAGGAGGGACAGAATGGAAAAAGAAAAAATTCTTGTTTTTTTAAGAAATATGCCAAAAGTGGAGGCGTTAACTCTGGAGCAAATAGCTTCCAGAATCAAGGCGGCCAAAGCTGATTTTCCGGAAATCCTTCCGGAAGTAAAAGATGTTTATGTCAAGGACAACAATCTTATCCTTGAGATAAAAGGCATGCGCCTTAAAATAGACGGGCCTACCCTGCTTGAGATAAGTCGTAAGCGCATTCCAGAGGCATAAAAAATTAGAGGCGATGAATTATTTTTCATCGCCTTTTTCTTTTTTCAAATCCGCAGAATAACCTTTGAATCTCATCTTGTCCGGCGGCACTCCGTTGTTCAAACAGACTACTCCCTCAAAAAGCTTCTCAGGCCCAGAGAAACGAGGAGTTATATCTTTTTCTTCTAAATTTGGAACTTCAAAAAAACCCCTGTCTTCTTCTCCACTTACCTTGTCTAAAGGATCTCGCAATATTGTGCAAGCTAACTTCCACCTTTTATCCCAACCGGGTGTCTCCCAAAGCCCCTCTTTTTTAACTTCTTCTACATCTTGCATACTGATAGATTTTACCGGCCAAATGCCTATGGTTAACGCTTTCCTCACAACTTCTCTAACTCTTTCCTGCTCTTCTTGTGAAATCATTCTTTCTGTTGGTTTTTTTATTAATCCCTTTTTTAGCTGCTCCCGAATCTCCTGTCTTGCTTTTTCATTGATAGAATCGATTTCTTTTACTAGGTCTTCTTCGTTAATTTGCTCTTGATTTTTATCAGACTCTTCATCGTTTTGTTCTGGCATTTCATTATTCATGTATTTTTTAAAATTATTCATTAAACAGCATTGCTGCTCCTAGCGCCCCACCGTAACGGCCAAGTCTGCTGAAAAACACATTCGTTTCTTTGGCAGCCGGGGAAACAACATATTTTTGCATCTGATATCTGATCCCCGGCATAAGGATACTTTCTGCCCAGCTGATGCCACCGCTTAAAATCACAGCTTCCGGGTCAAACATGTTTATAATATTAGCAATTCCGATTCCCAAGTTTTTCCCCAGCTCCTCCATTGTTTTTTTCGTCTTTTCGTCTCCCTCCGCAATTTTTTTTTCCGCTCCAAGCGAGCCAAATGCTAGCGATTTCTCGATAAATTTATTTGACGCTAAATCCTCAAGGTTAAGGCCTTTTTCATTATTAATAATTGTATGCCCCACATCACCGGTTGAACCATGCGCTCCATAGCTTGTTTTACCTTCAAAAGTCCAGGCACCGCCGACTCCCGAACCGATCGTCAAATAATAAATGTTATGCAAATTTTGCGCCTGTCCGATTGCTTTTTCAGCAGCCAAAAAACAATGAACATCATGCTCTATTTTAACTTTAGTTGGCTTGAAATGCTCCTCCAAAATCTTTTTCAGCGGCTGATTGTCCAAACAAGGAATATTTGGGCTTTTAAGAACGATTTCGCGCGGCCTATCTAAAATGCCAGCCACGCCGACGCCAATGCCGGCAAGCTCGCCAAAACTTTTTCCTTCGGTTAATTCTTTTCGATTTTTTTCCAGCACCTCGATTAATTTTTCCAGGCTGTTTGGCGTTTCTTGAATTTTAGAATCAATTATTTTTTTTTCATTGACCAGCGCCGCCTTGATTGAATAGGCGCCGATATCAAATCCTAAATAGTACATAAAATTTATAATTGCTCTAATTACTCTAATTTCTAATCCAGTCCCGACGTAACGTCGGGACATTTTAGGCCAATTAGGTTAATTAGGAATCCTCATTATTTAATTGTTCTAGTTTTTCATATTCCATTTTTGTCATTATAAAATAAATCTATTAAAAAATCAAAAAATATCTTATTAATTATCGGCAATTGGCTTGAATCGAATATTTTTCTAAATCGCTTAAAATTTCAATGCCGCCACAAAGGTCGGTCCGATAAATTTCTACATCTTTTAGTTTATCCAGTGTTTCTTGCGCCGGGTGGCCGTAGCGGTTATTTTTGCCAACCTGGATTACTGCCGTTTCCGGCGAAACTGCATCCAAAAACTTCTGGCTGGTTGAATTCTTGCTGCCGTGATGACCAACGTCTAAAATATCGGCATCAATTTTTGCGCCGCTTTGAAGTAAATAAAATTCAGTCGGCTCTTCCGCGTCGCCGGTAAATAAAAATGAATTTTTGCCGTAAGTAAGTTTGGCCACAATTGAGCTTGAATTGGTATTTGAAAAACTCTGGCCGACTAAGCTTTTGGCAGGAAACAAAATTTCCAACAAAAAATCATCCCCTATTTTTATCTTCTGGCCGGCCAAAGCATATATTAACGAAATATTCTTTTCTTTAATAATTTTGTGCCATTCCTGATATAGGGCAGTGGGATCGGCAATACCCGTTTCAATGATGCTCACAACCGAATACCTTTTTAAAACCTCAATCAAACCGGCCAAATGGTCCGAGTCAGGATGCGTTAAAATAAGCAAATCTATGTTTTTATCAAAATAAGGCATGGCCGAGGATAATTTTTCAACCACCGAACCGTCCGGCCCGCCGTCAATCAAAATTTGGCTGCCGCCGGGCTCCTCAATAAATACGGCTTTGCCCTGGCCAATATCAAAAAAAATAACTTTTAAATTTGCGCTTCCCGCTTTGGCAAAAACCGCTGTCCAGACCAAAATCACGCCAATTAACAGCACGCCGAGCCAGGCAAAGATAAATTTTTGTCTAAATTTTTTAAACATACGAAATCAATTTTTGTATACAATAAAAATTTTGCAAGAGAATCGCGTTTTAATTCGCCATCGTGAAAAATAATCAGAAAATCGAGATGAGGCGAAGGATAAAAATGACATGCTGTGCCTTTGGGCCGCCAGCAGGCGGTGCA
>PEYL01000095.1 GCA_002774415.1 Candidatus Portnoybacteria bacterium CG08_land_8_20_14_0_20_40_83
AACAAAATTGTAGATACCCTTGTAGTCCACGCCCTAAACTATGCAAACTAGCCATTTGAAGTATCGACCCTTCAGGTGGCGAAGCTAACGCGTTAAGTTTGCCGCCTGGGAAGTACGGCCGCAAGGCTAAAACTCAAAGAAATAGACGGGGACTTGCACAAGCGGTGGAGCATGTGGTTCAATTCGACGACAAGCGAGGAACCTTACCAGGTCTAGACACCCATCTGAAGTCTGTTGGAAACAGCCGACGTCTCACAAGGACAGATGGGCCAGGTATTGCACGGTTGTCGTCAGCTCGTGGCGTGAGCTGTTCTCTTAAGTGAGGAAACGAGCGCAACCCCTATGCTGCGTTACAAGTGTCGCAGCAGACTGCCTCAGACAATGGGGAGGAAGGTGGGGACGACGTCAAATCAGCGTGATCCTTTGATGACCTGGGCTACACACGTGCTACAATGGCCGGTACAAAGGGAAGCGAAGCCGCAAGGCGGAGCTAATCCCATCAAAGCCGGCCCCAGTTCGGATTGAGGTCTGCAACCCGACCTCATGAAGCCGGAATCGCTAGTAATCGCGCATCAGCCATGGCGCGGTGAATACGTTCTCAAGTCTTGTACTCGGGTCGCTGTGCGATTGCACAAATTAGTCCGTTAAAATCGGGCCAGAAAAAGCGCAATTTTTTGAAGCGAAATCGCAGGTCTTTCCTCGCGAGGGGACGACCGAAGGGTGAAATTAGCATTTCATAGCTTGAATAACAGTCGTGGCGCAACATATTGGTTATCCCGCGAGTACAGGGAGAAGCTATTGCGTAATAAAACCCCATTAGATAATTTTATATCAAACGGGGCAAGTATGTTGCGTGTAGTGTTATCGAGATACGAAAGAAATGTTTGTGTGATTACCACAGGAGATCTTGTATAATTATTCGAGGTTTGTTAACATCGAGATATATGCAAGAAGTCAGCAGAGTCCGTAGTACCGAAAGGAAACCATTTCAAAGAAATTTGAAGTTGTATAAGCCATTTGGGAAGGGACAAATTCGAAAGCAAAAACTCGATCCTTATTACATTGCGGGTTTTATCGATGGCGAAGGATCGTTTTCGGTCAGTTTGGGAAAACATAAAACCCTAAAAAGACGTATAGAAGTTAGGCCCGAATTTGAAATAGAATTACGGGCAGATGATCAAGAAATTTTGGAGAGAATTCTTATAACAATAGATTGTGGAAAAATTTATGATTGTTCGTATGATAGATATGGTTGGTATCCACATGTTAAGTATAAGATTACAAGCGTTAAGGATATGAGAAAATATCTTTTTCCTTTTCTTGATGCATATCCACTGCAAGCCAAAAAGGCAAAAATCTATAGATTTTTTAAAGAAATTGTACTGATGGTATGTAATAAAAAGCACTTAAGCGATAGGGGTTTTGAAAAAATAGTTGAACTTCGCAATGAAATCCGTAAATTAGGTAAAAAGAGCAAAACTTTCGGAAACCGCTAGGGTACGGGAAAACCGTTTGCCCAGTGGTGTGGAGCACTAAATTTGATGACTCCAATACCGCCCGTCACACCAGGGAAGCCGGTAGTACCAGAAGCGCCATTTTAATGGTTTCAAGGTAAGATCGGTGACAAAGGTGAAGTCGTAACAAGGCATCCGTAGCGGAAGCTGTGGATGGATCACCTCCTTTCTTATATATTTTTATATAAGAGGAAATAGTGTCGATTGGTCAGGGTATGAGAATTCTTATCCTGACTGGGCCTTCCGAAGGCCTTAAATTCGGGATTAAAGAGCGTGTAATCACAAATCCCGCTCCGAGACAACTTAAAGAGATTATTTGGTCATAATTGGTGTTTTGGCTTGGATTATGAATAATCACGAATTCGGCTCGCCAGCGTATGTTAGTGGTATTACTACAACGCAGTGGGCGAGCTCACGAATCATTACGAATAGAAAAGACCCCCCATCTTTGATTTGGGGTCTTTTTGGTTAAAAAGATTATTTTTTTAATATTATTGTCAGATCGTCACGATAAATTTTTTGCCAGCCGATCGCAGATAAATAGAAAGCAAGCGGCGAATCAGGACGGATCAGTGCTAAGTTTAAATTATATTTTTCTATTAAAGAATTAGTTTGATTTAAATTTTTTGCCGCCTGCAAAATTTGATAATCGTCAAAAATATGTTTCGACGGTAATTTCCAATGGACCATTCGGCCGTCAATAAAAACTTTTTGATTAGGCATTTGCCACAAAATATATCCGCCCCAATTGTATTCATTAAATAAACGATCAGTGGCAAGTGGTAGGTGGTTGGAAGCGAGGAATTTTACTGCGCCGTATGGAAAATTGGCTTCTTTGGCAAGCGTTTGCGGATTCGTGTCTTGAACCCAGACTTGTTTTATATTGTGCCAGCCCGCATAAAATGCAAGCGCAAAAATTATTAATAATATGGTAGGCGTTTTTATTAAATCCAATAAATTTTTGCCCGTAAAGTTCTCTATCGTTAATACCGCGAGAGGAGAACTGGCAATGAAAAAAAGCGGCAAATTGCGCCAGGCAAGCAGAGCAAAAACAAAAAAAATAGCAGAGAGGGCGATTAAAGTAAAATCGTGCTTCTTTGCAAAAAATTGTGCGCCGAACAAAAATAATGCAAAAAATACGGTCGGCAAGAAAACATCCATGCCGGCAGAAAATAAAGGCCGCCATTCGATAATTTGTGAGCGGCCGGCAAAATCGGAAAGCGTCCGCCAAACTTCTTCGTAGATTCTTAAACCGTAAGGATTAAGGAGGGTGGCGGCTAGAGAAAGAAAAAATATTGCCAGAAGCCAAAATTTTATTCCCTGAGCTTGTCGAAGGGTAAAATTTTGGCGTTGAGCGGTTATGCCTTCGACAAGCTCAGGCGATAACCGCTTATATTTAAAAGACTCAAAAATTATAAAAATTACAAACAATACCAAGCCAGCCACAAACCCTGGATGGATATTTGTCCAAATTACGAATAAAAGAGGCAGCCACCAGATAATTTTGCTGTGGGGATTGTTGCGCCATCGCAAAATGATAAAAATCAATATTGCCAAACCAAGGACGCTCCAAATTTGATCGCGAATACCGACAACCGACACACTTAAAATGCTGCCCAACAATGCGGCGATTATTTGATAAGATAATTCGGTTTGATAAGCTCGCGCGACCAGAAAAAAAGCCGCAGCGGTTATTAGCGAAAAAATTATTGAAAGGCCAAAAAACCCAAAAAGTTTTTGGAATAAAGCAACAAAAATATCGGATAACCACGAATAAGAAATCCACGGAAAATCGCTCATGGTAAAAGAATAAGGGTCAAAATGAGAGATGGTATGATTAGCAAGGATATCTTGCCCGATTTTAAGATGCCAGCCAAAATCAGGGTCAGTCGGCGCTTGTAAGCTGATAAAAAAAATTAAAAAAAGACCCAGAATAAAAAAAATCCGGGTTTGACCTTTTTCTTTAAGGATTGATTTTAGAGCTTGCATGAAGTAAAATTTGAGTAGCGGAAATAATTTTTCCCTTTAGTAAAGGGGGATTAATGGGGATTTAATTCATTCTCTAAATCCCTCCCACCCTCCCTTTTTCAAAGGGAGGAGTGCAATAAAGTCCTCGTGGCGGAATTGGCATACGCGTACGGCTTAGGACCGTATCCTTAAAAGGGTTGTGGGTTCAACTCCCACCGAGGACACAATAAAAATCAAAATTCAAAATTACAACGTAAAGTTGTGTGGCAACCACGTTGCTTTACGCAGTGCAAAATTAAAAATTGGATGGTTAGTAAAATCTACTTTCGCTGCTTGATTAATTTTACATTTTGAACTGTCATTTTGATTTTTGATATTTGCAATTTGCATTAATATTATTCCAGCGGATTTCTGACCGTGGGATAAAGGGCAGGGGAGCGGTAATTTGACCAGAAAGTATCTTTTTTTTCCAAAACTCCATCGCGCCAGATCTCCTGATATAAAACAGTTTTCATTGAGCCGTCGGAATTTGACTGCAGAATTGTCGGCCCCAAAACCCTAACTTCACGATTATCTTTAGTGCCGTAAATTTCAAATGTGATTTGCGTGCCTTTTATTTTTGGCTGTATCAAAATGTTGCCCGGCGTGTCGTTTAAAAAGCGCAGATCCGGATGCGGCGGATAAACTGTGGCGTCAAATCCCTGAGGGTTATAATATCTGACCGGGAAAGCGTGAGGGTAGCGTTCCGTGATTTTTAAACCAGCATTTATCGCGGCTCTGAAAAGAGTCGTTGAAATTTGGCATAATCCTCCGCCGTATTCTGGGATTGTTTTATTGTTTTTTATTACAAGTTCGGGAAGATAGCCCTGGTCGGTTTCAATTTCGCCGATGTTTTCAATAAAAGAAAATTCTTGGCCGGGTTCAAGCAGTATGCCGCTTAATTTAGCGGCGCCAACGGAGATATTGTGTATTCTATTATTTGGCGAGCCAGCAAAAGAAGAAGTGCCTATGCCAAGCAGATTAGTTAAGCCGAGCGTGTCGATTGTTTGGGTAGAGATTTCCGGCTCAATTTTTTTCACTAAAAGATTAATTTCTTTCTGTCCGCTTTGAACCCCTTCGCTTATTTTTTTTGCGCTTTCATCAATTTGCAGCTGGAACCCTTCTTGGGAAAGGTCAAAAGCAATAACTTTGCCGTCCTGGACCGAAAGTTTTGCATTAACCGCTTCTTTATTTATGCTGGGAGCCAGTTGAGACAAAAAATCTTTTACGGCAGCTTCTGAAATAACAGTTGCCATCGTTTGCCCTTGGTTCTTTAAGGGAATAAAATCCAGCCAATCCAATAAAATCTGTTTTTCTATTGGCCAGCTATCATTGCCGTTTTTCAATAGATAAGGAGCAAGACCGATAATTTTTTTGGCTTGTATGTTAGCGATATCATTTTTGTCTTGCGTTAAAGTTGGCTGTTGAACAATCTTTTTTATTTCAATTGGCTTGCGGGAAAAAGTAGCAATTTGTTGATCAATTTGATTTGTCAGGTCGCAATTATCAAAAATCTCTCCGGCCTGGGCAGGCACAAAAGAGAAGTCATCTGTGGTTGCGTCATAAACCAGCCTTGCGTTTTTGGCAGGCGATTCCATCAAGGATAAATTATTTTGAACAAAATTTAATATTTTTTGTTTGTTGTGCTTGAAAGATAAATTTTGCTGTTTTTTGCCAAATAGAGCCTGGATTTGGTCAACCATTTTGCCAAAAATTGAATCCTGTTTTTGCCGGCCAACATTAAAGGTATTTTGGAGTGTTTGGTCTGGTTTAAAGCTGATACCCAATTCTTCTGGCAAGAATGTCCATTGTTTATTCTGATATCTTAATTCAATCGGCTGCTTTTTTGCCTGTTCGATTAAACTATCTATTTTTTCTTTAGCTGCCTCATATTTCAATCCGCCAATATTTTGTCCGGCAAGGCGAATTCCCCAGTCAACCCTTTTATAGTTTGCGGCTTGCAAAATTGAAACTGACAAAAATCCGGCTGTAGCCAGCCCGACAAAAAAGAATATAAATTTATGATTTTTGACAAAAGATAGCATTCCAGGTAGTAGAAATTCGACATTTTATGATAAATTGTTATCACACAAGCCTTTTATTTTTTATGCCAAGTTAATGAAAATAGATGTCTTATTTTGTTCCCCCTTGCGACAGTCGAATTTTCCAGGTAGTAGAAATTCGACTCGTTTTGTATTTTGTTGCCTTCGGCAACCAGTCGAATTTTCACTGCCTGGTTTTCACTGCCCGGCATTACTTTATTATCAAATAATTTTATAAAAAAAACAACCCTAAAGGGCTGTCTTTTTAGTTTCTGCAATTTACCAGGATTTCAACGTTTTTAGGTTTATCCCGTTACATCCAGAAATCCTTTGCCTTTAGGCAAAGGATGAACCCCGTTAGATATTTATCTAACGGGATGAACGGAAAGTAAAAAAAGAGAACTTTTTGAATACTCCGTCCTTAAGGGCGGATGTAACGGGATTTATTCCGTTGCGATTTTTATTTTTTTGGTTTTAATCTTTTCAATTTTTGGCAACCTGATTGTCAGAATTCCATTTTTAAGATTTGCCTCTGTACTATCTGCTTCAACATCAACCGGCAAAATTACTGAGCGTGAAAATGAACCCCAATAGCACTCCTGATAATAATAATCATCTGTTTGAATTTCTTCATCTTTTTCTCTTTTTCCCCGAATAGTTACCATATCGTTGGTTATGGTTATATCCAGATCTTCGGGCTTGACGCCGGCAATAGTGGATTTTATGACAATGTGATTGGGCGTTTGGTAGACATCAATTGTTAATTGTCCCTCGGATTCGGGAAGCCATTCTGAAGAATCAGATTCAACAGGCGCTTCATGAATTTTTGGCTTTTCTGCTTCTTTTACTTTTGATCTTTCTGGAGGGTCAAAAGAACCATCATTGGACGAGGCTCCGGTCAGCCTCTCAAGAAAGTTAGGTTTTTTGCTCATATGGATTTATCCCCACACCTTTTAAAATACTGCAGCCTGCTACAGTTAGGTTGACACCCTATGTTCACAACGGCTGGATAAACATCGTTGTAAGCATAAGGTGAGGGGATTTAATTGACGGCGAGGGATCCGCAAAGTTTAATTTGTCTTTTTATATTTTAACTCTTATTGAAATACCGTGCAATAGGACGCCAATAAAAAATTTTAAGACCAGAAGCTTGGGCGACAGTTGCAAATTTTGCAGATAGAATGCAATTTTTTTAAAATTGAAAAATTATACGAAACAGCCACAGCCATGAGGCCCAGGAGTATAAAAGTCATTGAAATTGCCGCCAAGGTAGTCAAGCAGATTTGGCCGATTGGTGCCAGGCACGTTTCACTATCAGAAATAATCCATGTAAGGTAATTGTAGCTTGCGTGGAAAAAAATAGCAAGGCTAAATCCTCGGGCAAGAAACTGGAATTTTTTGGCCGGCTCTCTTAAAGATTTAGCCAGCCAGTATCCCAATAACCCGGAGCTTAAGGCATGCAAAAATGTGGCAGAGATAAATCGTAAAGCCGAAAGGCTGATAACTTGTCCAAAACCGGGCAGGGGGCTTTGAAAGATAAGTAGCAAATTCTCAACTGCCGCAAAACCCAAAGCGGAAATAATCATATAGAGCATTATATCAAGCGGTTCATCAAATTCGGGATTTTTTAAAACTTTGAAACGGACAACCGCATATTTGACGCATTCTTCAATAACCGGGGCAACAAAAACTATGCTGACAAAAAGATATATATTTCTTGAATTAGATTTCAGAATTTCAATAAAGCCTGCAAGGTCTGTGGGATTGATAAGCCATTTTACGAAAAGCTCAAGTAAAATAGCCAGGGGCCCCATCAGCATTCCCCAAAGGAAAATTTTTATTACCATCCGATTTGGTTCTGGATGACTGTCTTTTCGCAAATAAAAAAGAAGCCAGATAACGCTGGGGACAAGGCCGAATATGGCATAGAGAAGATAAATCACGTAAAATTTCCAATTTCCAATTTCCAATTTCCAATCCATGCCCCGCCTTGCGGGGCATTTTTGGACATTTGGACATTAGAAATTTTATTGGGAATTGATTATTGGTAATTGGGAATTATTCTGGCCATTCTTCAATCATTAAAAGTTCTTTTGGCCGAGAGGGGAGTTTTTGATAGATAGCTTCCGTGACAAAAGGCATGAAAGGGTGGAGGAGTTTGAGAGAATTGTATAAAACCGTCCAAAGCGCGAGCTTGCCCTCATCTGCATCTTTTGAATTATTCTGTATTCTTATTTTAACATCTTCTATTGTTTTGTCGCAAAATTTGTGCCAGAAGAAATGGTATGCTTCCTGCGCCGCTTCATGAAAGCGGTATTTTTCAATGTCTTGAGTGATTTTTTTTGTTGATTTTTGGAGTTCTTTCAATATCCACTTGTCTTCTTTGGTGAATTTTTTATCCGTGTCATCCGGGTGTAAATTCGTGTAATCCGTGTCGCCAATAGCATTTAAAACAAATTTTGAAGCATTCCAGATTTTATTGGCAAATCTTTTTTGGGCAATAACTTTGTCTTCTGAAACGACAATATCATTGCCTGCGCCCGTGCCAAAAACAAGCGACATGCGCAGAGCATCTGCCCCATGATCGGTGACCACAGCCAGAGGATCAATTACATTGCCTTTTGATTTTGACATTTTTTGGCGGTCTTTGTCTCGGACGAGGCCATGAAGGAAGACATATTTGAACGGTACTTTGCCTGTACGATAAATTCCGAGCATTATCATCCGGGCGACCCAAAAAAACAGAATATCCCAGCCGGTTTCCATAACCGATATCGGATAGAATCGTTTGAAGTCATTAGGCTGGTTTGTCATCAATGTAGTGAAGGGCCACTGACCCGACGAAAACCAGGTGTCTAAGGTATCTGGGTCTTGTTCTAAATTGGTATTTGCGCATTTGAGGCATTTTGTCGGCTTTTGTAAAGAGACAATTGTTTCTTGGCAATTTTGGTCTTGGCAGTAATAAACTGGTAGACGATGCCCCCACCAAAGTTGTCTGGAAATGCACCAATCTTTAATGTTTTTTAGCCAATGAAAATAGATTTTGGCAAAGCGGGCTGGTATAAATTTAATTTGTCCGTTTTTAACAGCTTCAATTGCTTTTTCTGCCAGGGGCTTAATCTTAACAAACCACTGCTTTGAGATCAATGGTTCAATAACAGCCTTGCATCTTTCGCAAATGGCGACATTTTGTTCGTAATCTTCTTCTTTTTCCAGAAGGTTTAAGGCGCTTAAATCGTCCAAAACTTTTTGCCGGCAATCCGGAATTTTTAGGCCGGCGTAGGCAGAGCCGGCTAGTTCAGTCATTTTTCCGTCTTGTCCGATAACATTAATGGCGGGAAGCTTATGTCTTTGTGCGATTTCAAAATCGGCTGGGTCGTGGGCGGGTGTAATTTTGACAGCGCCGGTGCCAAAACTAGCTTCAACATTTTTATCCGCAATTAATGGGATAATCCTATCGATTAACGGTAATTTTATTTGAATATTATTTTTAAGAAATTCGGTGTAGCGTTCGTCTTTGGGATTAACGGCAACGGCTGTATCTCCGAGCATGGTTTCGGGACGAGTGGTGGCGACGATAATAAAATCACCGCTATTTACAATCGGATATTTAATGTAATAAAGCTTAGCTTTTCTTGGCTGGTGAATAACTTCAAGATCAGAAAGCGCGGTCTGGCAGCGCGGGCACCAATTGATAATTCGCTCTCCCCGATAGATCAAGCCCTCATCATACATTTTTTTAAAAGTTTCAATTACAATTTGGGAAATTTTTGGGTCTAAGGTGAACTTTTCTCTTGACCAGTCGCAGGAGGCACCGAGCTTTTTTAGCTGGTCTTCCATCGCCTTTTTATTGTTTATAGAAAAATCGTATGTCTGGCGATAAAATTCCTCTCGCCCCAAATCAAAACGAGTTTTGCCTTGTTTATTTAACTCTCGTTCATATACAACCTGGGTCAAAATACCGGCGTGGTCCGCACCGGGTAGCCACAAAGCCGCCTTGCCGCGCATCCGATTGTAGCGAGTCATTATATCTTCAAGTGTCACAAAAACCGCATGGCCGACATGGAGTGAACCATTAGCATTGGGCGGAGGCATGATGATGCAATAGGGCTTGGTGCCTTTTTTGAGAGGCAGATTGTCGGGATTAAAATAACCAGATTTTTCCCAAATCTGGTAGATTTTATGTTCAATTTCCTTTGGGTTGTAGGGTTTATTTTCGTTCTCCATACATTTTTAGAATAACAAAAATTTGGTTTATTTTCAACTTTGTGGAAGTCTTAAATTCGCCTCAACTTGAATTTTCTGCCAATTATAATTTTTAGTTTTTGGTATTTGGTTTTTGGTTTTGAAAAATGCTGTCATTCCAATCATCGCCGCGTTATCTGTGCAGAATTCTTTGGGTGGAACAAAAAAATTCAGCGGTAAGCGTTTAATGATCAGTGATAAGGTTTCGCGGAGTAAATCGTTTGAGGCCACGCCGCCGGACAGTAAAATTGTTTTTGCACCAAATTCTTTTGCCGCGCGGATGGTTTTTGAAACTAAAACATCAATCTCGGCTTGCTGGAATTCGGCGCAAATGGCGGGTGTAAGTTTTTTTATCTGGGCAGGGGCAAGAGTTTTAACAAAATAAAGGGCGGCCGTTTTTAGGCCGGAGAATGAAAAATCGTAGTCTTTGGAATTAATCATTGGGCGAGGAAATTTTACTTTAATTTTTGGCTGTCGGACAGCGATATTCTGCCGCTGTCCGACAGCAACAGATTGAGCAATTTGTGCAACAATCGTGCCTCCCGGATAGCCTAAATTAAGCATCTTTGCCAATTTATCAAAAGCTTCTCCGGCCGCGTCATCGCGCGTTTCACCGAGGATTTTGTAATTGCCAAAGTCGCGCATAAAAATTAATTGCGTGTGGCCGCCGGAGACGACGAGGGATATGGCGGGGAAAATTAGCTTATGGCTTATAGCATATGGCTTATGGTCAAGCCAGTTGGCGGTGATATGAGCTTCTACGTGGTTTATGGGAATTACTGGCAAATTCCAGAAGTAGGCAAGTGCTTTAGCAAAATTTACTCCCACCCAAAGCGCCGGCTCAAGTCCCGGGCCATTGGTGACGGCAATTAAGTCAATATCTGGTTTTTGATGTCTTATAAGAAAAGGTAAAAGTTTCTTTAGCAATTCAGGCTCGCGATCTAAAATTTTTGTCAGTTTATCCCCTGAGCGAGTCAGTAGGCGAGTCGAAGGGTTGTCCTTTTTAGCCTTCGAAGCGCTCGCTCCGCACCTTGCGGAGCTCGCTTGCTCAGGCGATAAAAGACGATTATCTTTCAATGCTTGTTTCAAAATCGGCACCAGATTTTTTTGATGTTCTCTTTTGGCTAACATCGGGACAACGCCACCGTATGGCGCATGGATTTTTACCTGCGAAGAAACGATGTTTGAGAGTAATTTAAAACTGCCGTCTGCATTAAACTGCATGACGGCAATACTCGTTTCATCGCAGGATGTTTCTATCGCTAAAATGCGCATAAATTTGTTAACAAATTTTCCCCCTTTGAAAAAGGGAATTTTTAAATCCCTCCCAACTTCCCTTTGCAAAGGGAAGAGATATTTTGCAGCGCCACGGGGAATCGAACCCCGATTAGTGGCTTGAAAAGCCGCTGTCCTAACCATTAGACGATGGCGCCAATTTATGATTATTTTAACAGAAATATTGAATAAAATCAACGGATGGAGTATGGTTATTTTAGTCACATGTTAGTGGTTTATAGTCATAGCAGCCGGTTTGGTCTTAGGGTATAGTCATTGGTTTAAAAGCCAAAAACCAAGACCAATAACTAAACTGGCAGCCAAGACCACAAACTACAGACTATTGCATGCAAGAAAAGTGGTATTTAGACATCGGTAATGCCAAGGATGAGATAATAAAAAGCCCGTGGGAGCGGGCTATTTATCGTTGTCTTGAAATGGTGCCGGGCGCGCTCGCCTGGGGCACTCTCTTGTTTGTCGTTTTGATGAGCTGGCTGGCACCCGTTTTTATCGCTTTCTTCATTATTGCCTTTGATATTTATTGGCTGTTAAAAACCGTTTTTTTGTCGTTCCATATGCGGGCAAGTTACAATACCATGCGCCGCTATATGAAAATCAACTGGTTGGAAAAGTTAAAAACCGACCCAGAAACATTAAATTCATGGGCAGGAATTTACAATTTGGTTATTTTGCCTTTTTATAAAGAGCCGTTTGAGGTTTTGGACGCGACGCTTGAGGCGATTTTGAATGCAAATTATCCGAAAGAAAGAATGATTGTTGTTTTGGCTTCTGAACAGAGGGCAGGAGAAAATGCGCAAAAATCAACGCAACAAATAAAAGATAAATATGGCAGCATTTTTTTTAAATTTTTGGTGACGATTCATCCTTCAAACATTTTAGGGGAGCTGGCAGGCAAGGGTGCCAACGCTTCTTTCGCGGCCAAGCAGGCAAAAAAAGAAATTATTGATGCCCTTGATATTCCATACCAAAATATTATCGTTTCTAATCTTGATATTGATACGCGCATATACCCTGAATATTTCGGCCGGCTGACCTATGCTTTTTTAACATGTGCCAGTCCGTATCTTAGCAGTTTTGAGCCGATTCCTATTTACAATAATAATATCTGGGAGGCGCCCAGCTTTTCTCGGGTGGTGGCAACATCGGGCACCTTTTGGCATATGATGCAGCAGGAGCGGCCCGAGAGATTAGCCACTTTTTCTTCGCACGCGATGAGTTTTAAAGCCCTTGTTGAAGCCGGTTTTTGGAATACAAAAAATGTTTCTGAAGATTCGCGCATTTTTTGGAAGTCTTTGCTTTTTTACGATGGGGATTATCGGGTGGTGCCTCTTTTTTATCCTGTTTCTATGGATGCAAATCTGGCGCCAAAATTTTTGCAGACCTGCGTTAATATTTATCGCCAGCAGAGGCGATGGGGCTGGGGTTCGGAAAATATTCCTTACGTTATTTTTGGTTTTCTGAAGAATAAAAAAATTGGCCTGCGCACAAAAATTTACTGGATTTTTAATCATTTGGAAGGATTTTGGTCTTGGGCGACCAATGCTCTAATCATTTTTATGCTTGGCTGGTTGCCTCTGTTTTTGGGCGGGCCCCGTTTTAATTTAACTGTTTTGTCTTACAATCTGCCGCAAGTGACACGCTTTATAATGACTCTGGCAATGGTTGGTTTGATTTCTTCTGCGATTGTTTCAACTTTGCTTTTGCCGCCCAGGCCAAAAAAATACGGAAAGAGGAGGCATTTGACAATGGTAATACAGTGGATTTTGCTGCCGGTTACAATTTTAATTTTTGGCGCCCTGCCGGGCCTGGAAGCCCAGACAAGGCTGATGTTGGGGAGATATATGGGGTTCTGGGTAACACCCAAACAGTAATAGCCCCGAACCAAAGTAGGTTCGGTACGGGGCAGGCAAATCGTTTTTGAAAAAAAGAAGCCGACTTTATAAAACAAGCCGGCTTATAATTTTTCATTGTGGTGCAGTAAAAACTTTAGAGCTTGCACTCAACGTGCGATTGGGTAAAAGGAACGATTTTTAATCTTTCTGATGAAATGGGGTCGCCGCAGTTTTTGCATATTCCATAACTTCCATTTTCCAAATTCTCAAACGCTTCGTCGATCTTCCAAAGACATTTTTCCAGATTTGTGACTCTTGCTTGATAGATAGACGGTCCTCCGTTTGAGTCAGCAATATGAGTTTTTGAGTGATTAGGCTCCGCGAGACATTCTCCCAGAAGGCCCTTCTTTGCTTGGACCAAATCCTCTTGAATAACTTGCTGTCTGGCTGTCAATATCATTTTTATTGCTTCCAGCCTTTTTTTACTTAATCCATTTTTACCCATTGTAACCCTCCTCTTTCAAGTGCGTACGCAATTAGGTTTAAATAAAAAAATAGCCTACTTCAGCCGATTTTGGAATCCTTAAATTTCACCCCCTTTCTCTCTGGATTTGGGCAGGTAAAGGTGTCAGGTACTTTTACACAAGAGTACCTGACACCTTTAGTAGGAACACTGGATTTAGGAAAGAATCAGTGTTCGTTTAATAGATAAATGATATCAGAAATTTTTCCTTGAGTCAATAAATTTTATCCACCTAATAGCTGGTTATTCCAGATGCACGCTTGTCTGGAATTGTTTAAGTTTTTTTTGAAGCAGAGGATAATTTTTTAATTCCGGGTCTTTTTGGATAAGTTTTTGAGCTTCTTCGCGGACGCTTTTGATAAATGATATATCAGAGAGCGAAGCCATTGATAAATCCGGCAAGCCCCATTGGCGCGTGCCGTAAAATTCGCCCGGTCCGCGGATTTGCAAATCTTTTTCGGCCAACTCAAAACCATTTTTGCAGGTGATTAAAGCTTTTAGCCGAGCGTTGGTATTTTTTGCGTTTGATTCGGTAAACAAAAAGCAATATGATTGGTGGGGTCCGCGGCCGACGCGCCCCCGAAATTGGTGAAGCTGGGCCAAACCGAATCGGTCTGCGCTTTCTATCATCATCACTGTAGCGTTTGGCACGTCAATGCCTACTTCAATGACGGAAGTTGAAACGAGAATATCGATTTTATTTTTTCCGCCCGAGGCGCCTGCCCGTCCGTCAGGCGGGGATCCGCCTTTGGCGGAAAAATCCAGCATGATTTTTTCCTTTTCTTTGGCTTTGAGCTTACCATGAAGCATGGCGATTTTTAAATCAGGAAATACAATTTTACTTAATTTTTCATATTCTTGTTTGACGGCTTTTACATCGTCCCAGTTTCTTCTATCGTTAAACGTTTGTCGTTGGTCGCGGCTCGTATCGTTTATCGTTTGACGTTTAACGTCTGACGATACGGGCGGCGATGCCGTATAACTATTTTCATTAGACGATTCAATGCGCGGGCATATCACAAAAACCTGTTTTCTTTCTTTAACCTGTTGGCGGATAAATTCGTAGGCTTTCTGCCGGTTAGCCGGTGCCACGATTTTGGTGATAATTTCTTGTCGGCCTTTTGGCATTTGGTCCAAAAGAGAAATATCAAGATCGCCGTAAATTGTCAGAGCAAGGGTTCTGGGAATTGGAGTGGCGGTCATAGAAAGAAGATGGGGGGTTGTTTGGGCGAGGCCGTCTTGGATTTTGCCAATGTTTTTTTGAAGTGTCGCGCGCTGGCTGACTCCGAAACGGTGTTGTTCGTCAATAATTACCAGTGCTAAATTTTTAAAAGCGACTGTTTCCTGAATAAGAGCGTGAGTGCCGATTAAAATTTGGATATTTCCGTTTGCGACTTGCTTTAATAACTCTGTTTTTTTTAACGCCCCCTCGTCTTGCTTCGCGGACGAAGCAGACTCGCCCCCTCTTAAATTAAGAGGGGGGTGGGGGGAGTTATTTGTAATAATGCTATCTGACCCTGTCAGAAGTCCAATTGTTATATTCTGGCTGGCGAGTAATTGCGAAACAGTTTTAAAATGCTGCTGGGCTAAAATCTCGGTTGGTGCCATCAGGGCTACTTGATATCCGATATCCGATATTGACCTATCCGATACTACTTCTAAAGCAACTAGAGCAGCCACGACTGTCTTTCCCGAACCAACGTCTCCTTCCAGTAGACGATTCATTGGCTTGGCTTGAATCAAGTCCCGTAGGATTTCCCAGGCGGCTTTTCTCTGGGCATTGGTTAACTGAAAAGGCAAAGAATCAACAAATTTTTTAATCAAAGGCTGGTTAAAAACAATTCTTGGGGCGCTTTGCTTCTGCCAGGCAATTTTTTGTTGCAAAACGGAAAGCTGGATCAGGAATAATTCGTCAAAAGCGAGGCGGCGGCGCGCCTGCTCGGCGTGTTTTTTTGTATTGGGGAAATGAATTTGTAAGATTGCTTTATCAAGGTCAAGCAGATTTTGTGACCTTTTTATTTCCAGCGGCAAGAAGTCTTTGAACTGGGGCATGGCCTGGGGCGCCAGAGTCTTTATCATATAGCGAAGCCAACGCGAGGAAAGCCCGGTCGTTTCCGAATAGACGGCCACTAGACGGCCGGTATGGTGAAGATTAGACAAAATCCCTCCTATCCTCCCTTTAAAAAGGGAGGAATCTCCCTCCTTTGTAAAGGAGGGGTGGGGTGGATTTATTTTCTCATACGCTGGGTTAGACAAGTAGAGTTCTTTATCAAAATTCACCCTTCCCGAAAGGCTTATAGATTGATCAGGTTTTAACGTATTAATCAAAAATGGCTGATTAAACCACACCGCTTTGATAACGCCCGTTTCGTCCTGGACGTATGCTTCTGTAACGAATATTCTTTTACGCCACGTCCTTGTGTTTTTTATGTCAGATATTTTGCCTTGGACCGTTGCGGTTTCGTTTAATTTCAGCTCGCCGACTTTTTTTATGTTTGAAAAATCATCATAGCGGAAAGGGAAATGATAAAAAAGATCCCGGAGAGTTTTGATTCCGAGTTTAAGCAATCTTTTTTGATAGATGGGTGAAATTCGGGGGATTGAATGAATAGGGGAGTCTGGAGAAATCAAAAATCAAAAATCAAAAATCAAAATTTAGGGATCCAGCTTCGCGGGATGGATTTAAAATTTTGAAATTTGAATTGTCATTTTACATTTTGATATTTGCATTTTGAATTATTTTTGCGCATTTGCTATTCCGTAGCTTTAGCGGAGGATGGCGTGCCCACGAGGCATACTTCGCTAAAGCTTCGTAATGCCTGATGAGCGTTTTTTATAATTGTTTGCCATTTTTAAGCCATTC